>JAUMCS010000039.1:0-5475 GCA_032122355.1 Burkholderiaceae bacterium | reverse complement strand
CATTTGGAATATGCTGATGAGTCTATGCTATACGTGCCCGTTTCACAAATGCATTTGATCAGCCGCTACACCGGTGTGAGTGCAGATGAAGCGCCCTGGCATCGCTTAGGTTCAGGCCAATGGGAAAAAGCCAAGCGCAAGGCCGCCGAGCAGGTGCGTGATGCTGCAGCTGAGCTATTGAATTTGTACGCCACCCGTGCCACTCGTCAAGGGCATGCATTTCGGTATTCTCCGGCAGATTACGAAGCTTTTGCAGCCAGTTTTGGGTTTGAAGAAACGCCTGATCAGTTGGCCGCTATTCATGCCGTGATCCAAGACATGATCAGCCCGCAGCCCATGGATCGTTTGGTGTGCGGCGACGTGGGTTTTGGCAAAACCGAAGTGGCGCTGCGCGCTGCTTTTGTGGCGGTCACAGCCGGCAAACAAGTGGCACTACTAGCCCCAACCACCCTCTTGGCCGAACAGCATTACCAAAACATTGTCGACCGTTTCAGCAAATGGCCGGTGCGTGTGGCCGAGATGTCGCGCTTTCGTTCAGCCCGTGAAATCAAAGCTACTATGGCTGGCTTGGCTGATGGCACCATTGATATTGTGGTGGGTACGCATAAATTGCTCAGCTCCGATGTCGAATTCAAGCGCCTAGGATTATTGATCATTGATGAAGAACACCGCTTTGGTGTGCGCCATAAAGAGGCCATGAAAGCCATGCGCGCCGAGGTGGATGTGCTTACCCTGACGGCCACCCCCATCCCACGCACCTTGGGCATGGCGCTAGAGGGCTTGCGTGATTTAAGCGTGATTGCCACCGCACCGCAACGGCGCCTGGCGATTAAAACCTTTGTGCGCAATGAAAACTCCAGCACGATCCGCGAGGCCGTATTGCGTGAGCTTAAGCGTGGCGGGCAGGTTTACTTCTTACACAATGAAGTTGAAACCATCGGCAACCGCTTGCAAACTTTGCAAGAGCTCATTCCGGAAGCGCGGATTGCCATTGCCCATGGCCAAATGCCCGAGCGTGAACTGGAAAAAGTCATGCGTGATTTTGTGGCCCAAAGGCATAACGTGTTGTTGTGCTCAACCATTATCGAAACCGGTATTGATGTGCCCAGTGCCAATACGATTGTGATCAGCCGCGCCGATAAATTTGGTTTGGCCCAGCTACACCAACTGCGTGGCCGTGTGGGGCGCAGTCACCACCAGGCCTACGCCTATTTGTTGGTGCCGGAGGTGGAAGGCTTATCCAAACAAGCCTCACAGCGCTTACAAGCTATTCAAGATATGGAAGAACTGGGCAGTGGTTTTTACTTGGCCATGCACGATTTAGAAATTCGTGGTGCGGGTGAGGTGCTTGGCGAGAACCAAAGTGGCAACATGATGGCCGTGGGTTTTCAACTGTATAACGATATGTTGGCCGAAGCGGTACGGTCGCTCAGAGCCGGGCGCGAGCCCGATTTGCTGAACCCCTTGGGCAGTGTATTGGGATGTGCCACGGATATTAATTTGCATGAACCTGCGCTGCTCCCGAACGCTTACTGCGGCGATGTCCATACGCGTTTAAACCTTTACAAGCGCCTAGCCACAGCCACCAGCGATAGCCAATTGGATGCTTTATTGGAAGAAGTGACCGATCGTTTTGGCAAACTGCCGGCCCAGGGGCAAACGCTGTTTGATACCCACCGCTTGCGTGTGTTAGCCAAATCAATGGGTGTGCAGCGGATTGATGCCGCACCCGGTGCGATGAACATTACGTTTGCGCCGAACCCACCCGTGGATGCGGGCCGTATCATTGAATTGATTCAGCGCAACCGTGATATCAAGCTGATAGGAAATGAAAAACTGCGAATTGAGCGCAGCACCAGCAGCGCGCAAGATCGCGCCCGCATCCTCCGTGAGATATTGCGCCATATTGCGGTGGCGCAGCGTGCAGTAACGGCATAATTCAACCTATCAAAAAAATTCAAATTCCTGCCATGACCACACGTAATGAATATCAACCGGGCTTATGGGTACAAGGCTTTGTGCCGACCTTATCGCTAGCCACGTTTAAACTGATTGCTTTTGACATGGATTCCACGCTCATCAATATTGAGTGTGTGGATGAAATTGCTGCAGCAGCAGGCCGTAAGGCTGAAGTGGCGGCGATTACCGAGGCTGCCATGCGCGGTGAAATTACCGATTACAAGCAAAGTCTGCGCCAACGTGTGGCCTTGCTCAAGGACGTACCGGAAGCGGCCCTGCATGAGGTGTATGAGCAGCGTTTGCAGTTGAATCCCGGCGTGTCTGAACTGGTGGCAAAATGCCAAGCAGCCGGTTTAAAAACACTGTTGGTTTCGGGTGGGTTTACGTTTTTTACCGACCGTATTGGTTCAAGGTTAAAACTCGATTACTCGCGCAGCAATGTGCTGGAAATTGTGGACGGCCAACTCACGGGGCGCATGCTGGATCAAAGCTGGGGCGATATTTGTGATGGTGAAGAAAAACGGCGTATGGTGTTACAAACCTGCCAAGCGCTGAACATTGCACCTGAGCACGCCATCGCCGTGGGTGATGGAGCGAATGATTTACCCATGATGGGCGCAGTGGGATTATCTGTGGCTTATCATGCCAAGTCTAAAGTGCGTGAACTGGCCATGGTATCGATTGAATCGGGCGGGTTGGATCGTTTGCTTGAAGTTTTGATATAACAGGGCTTGAGGGCCTCAACAATAATTAACAGGAGATGAGATAATGAGTAATGTACAAACACAGATAGATGAATTGGTGAAAAATAATCGAGTAGTCCTTTTCATGAAAGGAACGGCTCAATTTCCGATGTGCGGATTCTCGGGCAAGGCCGTTCAGGTACTCAAGGCCTGTGGCGTAACCGATTTAAAAACCGTGAATGTGCTGGAAAATGAAGCCATACGGCAAGGCATCAAAGAATACGCCAATTGGCCCACGATTCCCCAGCTTTATATCAATGGTGAATTTATTGGTGGTTCGGACATTTTAGTGGAAATGTACGAAAGTGGAGAGTTGCAAACAGCTCTGCAATTATCCTGATGGTCAAGCCCAACTTTGCTAGCACGTCAAACATGACCTCACCGCGCTTAGTGGTGGGCATCACGGGTGCCAGTGGTGCGGCGTATGGTGTGACGCTGCTGCGGCGCGCACGCGAGCTGGGTATTGGCACGCATTTGGTGGTCAGCCCTGCGGGGGTGATCAATGCCCATCATGAATTGGGTTTAGCGCGGGATGATTTATTTGCGCTGGCAGATGAGTATCATGCGCATAGTGATATTGGTGCGGCCATTGCCAGTGGCTCGTTCATGACGCAGGCCATGGTAATAGCACCTTGCTCGATGAAAACGCTCGCAGCGGTGGCGCATGGGTTCAGTGACAACTTACTCACGCGCGCGGCGGATGTCACGATCAAGGAAAGGCGGCGTTTGATTTTGATGGTGCGTGAAACACCCCTGAATTTAGCGCATTTACGCAATATGACGGCCGTGACTGAAATGGGCGGTATTGTATTTCCGCCCCTGCCGGCGTTTTACCACCACCCTAAAACGCTAGATGAAACGGTTAACGAGACAACCGAGCGGGTGCTGGCACTGTGCGGATTTACGCAAGCCCAGCCGCATGCATGGACGGGGCTGGGGGAAGGCCATACCTCAGCCTATATGGCAAAATTGCACCGTTATTGAGCCCTTTCACCCCGCCCAATATAATCTTGGCTACGAGGTGACGGCCGAATTGGGGTTTATATCACCACAAAAGTTTGTTGAGTCACGAGGTCATTCAACGTTGTCCATCCTTGGTTGATGTTCGTAAAATGAATGGTCACCTCCGGGGTGGTGAAGTCCCCCATGCCGGATGAGTCAATCTTGAGTTCAGCTTGCTGATCTCCAGATAGAGAGAGATTCAAATATGCATTCAAATTACTTAAATTTAACCCGGTATCCACAAAGCCTTTACGCAGAATAAGTTGATCACCTTCCCCGAAGTTAAAGTTGTTAATCGTATGGTCGCCTCCTTGGAATGCAATACCATAGAAAATATCGGCGACTCCAGCGCTGCCTGTTAACGCATGTGTGCCTTCTGATTCAAGCAATTGGAGTCGGGAAGCCGGAGGCTGTACCGCCGCTGGGTCTGACATTAATTGACGGTATGTGATAGCTTGCCCCTGCTGCGTGTTTAACGCGTCTAATTGACTTCTGTCTAGGCTATCAAATGCGGCTGGTGTTAAGCCAGTCACCGCTTCGGGCTGCAATGCCTGAATATCGGTAATATCAAATGAATTTATCTGATCAGCACTGATACCCGCGGCTTGAGCACCATCAATGCTGGCCATGGCAGATGCACTCAGGCTGGCTAAATCAGCGCCCAATTGCCCCAGTTGCTCAGCATTAATCGCATCAATTTGGGTGGATGTCACAGCTGCTACTTGCTCAGGTGTTAGCGCAGCGAACTGTGAGCCATCCAAGCTGGCTAATGCTTCTGGTGTCAATCCTCCAATCGCTTCTGCCTTGAGCATTTGGATATGATCAGGCGTGAAAAAATCCAAATCCGTGGATTTAATGCCAGAAGCTAAAAAGGCATCTAACAGCGGAATGGCACTAAATTGCCCAAATGCATCCACCACATCAATTAGTTTGTCACTCGACCATAGCAAATTGTTTAAAAATTTAATCAATTCTAGTTGTTCACCAGCTGACAACATGTACTCAAACGATTTTGCATACCCAGGCTCGTTGAAACTCTTCAATGTAAAATCAACAAGACGTGTACTCCAATACAAGATAGGATAAAACCCATCCTCATGGAAGGTATTCACTTGGATGCTATCCAAGTCAATATGACTCAGCCCCTCAAATCTAGAATTAATACGCAAAGTAACAAGTAGTAGCAAACTTTCTATGTTCATTTCAAAAAATTTATCAGAATTGATGACATAAAATTGCTCTGGGGTTACTTTTTCTAGGTGCCCGCGAGTCAGTGCATTTAGTTGAGAAACACTAAAACTATCAAATATGCTTGGGTCCAAACCGACCATCGCTTCAGGCTGTAACGCCTGAATATCGGCGCTATCAAAAAAAGCTATTTGACTAGCGCTGATACCCTCGGCCTGAATGCGATTAATACTGGCCATGGCAGCAGCATTCAGGCTGGCTAAATCATTACCCAATTGCCCCAGTTGCGCAGCACTGAGCGCACGTATTTGGGTTGGTGTCAAGGCAGCGACTTGCTCGGGTGTTAGCGCTGCCAAGTCAGAGCCATCCAGACTGGCCAATGCTTCTGGTGTCAAACTAGCCACCGCTTCAGGCTGCAATGCTGCTATACCCTGCACTGCGCTGGTGGCTGTGGATGAGACGGTTTTGCTGCTGCCGAATTTGTCCGTATAAGTGGCAACTACGGTGACAGCTTTACCCACTTCATCTGGGGTTAGCGTGTAGGTACGTGAGGTTGCATCAGTGATGAGATCGGAAGAGCGTC
>JAUMCS010000038.1:0-87496 GCA_032122355.1 Burkholderiaceae bacterium | reverse complement strand
TAGGGCACATGAAAATGGATGGCAGATTAGGAAGGAATCCTCTTAAAGGCGCAATCGGTGATGCCCTCCACGCTGTATTGTGCGGCGCAGGCCACAATATTCGCCTGTTACTCAAGAAGCTCCGGCTGCTGGGGGCCGATTTTGACCTCATTTTGTCCGAAATTTTTGCCATCTTGAAATCGGTCAGGCTCCTCAATTTCGGGATTGTTCGCTGAAAACGGATTTATTCAGATGGGACTAAATACCTGATTTCAATAGCGAAGTCAGAATTTATTCACCATGAAGTCACGGAATCAGGTTTGCTAAAAGGTAAGTTGTGAGTTTTGAAACCGTTTAAACGGGGTTATAAATTAACCGATTCAAGGGGTCTTGACAGTTAAGCAGCCAAAAATGCCTTTAGTTGGTTTTTGGCGGATAAATTTGACATTATTATCCCATTCTGGATGAAAGTAATGGTTCGGAAAAATTATTGAATCCTTACTCAGTTTGAGTATTTCTTCCCCTTCGATCTTGAATGTAATTTTACCATCACTGCTAATGAATACTCCAGTATCCTTGTTATCGGTGTTAGTAGAATATAGATTAGCATTAGCTTTTCCTGTCTTGGAAAGACCTGACAGATTCAAGGTGCAACTGGCGGCTCTATCACCCTCATTGGGGATTTTGGTATTTAATTCAATATTGTTGGTTTCATCTTGGCTTAGAAGCTGAATGTATGATGTCCAAGTCTCATTTTTTTTGGTTCCAGCGCCTAAAACTAATGCATCTCTTCCAAATATCTCCATGCCTGATTTTTTGGGTATAGTATTATGGGATATTAATTTTTCCCCACCCAAAATACCAAAGTACGATTCCATGCTTTTTTCGACCTCTGCCGGCTCGGGAATTGCATTAAGCCAGCATTTCTCAACTTCTTTATTGCCGGTTACAGCGAAAATGTTGTGCTGTTTGGTATCATCGTGGCGTTCATCTGATAACTTATCCGAAACAACTCCCGTTGTATTAGCTAGCGGTTTAGTACCAGCCCAAGTATATGCAGATGATTCAGCGTTGGATTGAACAGTGCCAGGGTTATCGGCCCCCACCAGAATAAATTGTGGGCTGGCCATCACAAGTTTAGCAATGTCGTCACCACGTATGTTTGTATCAAGGCCGTCAACTTTCAACCCGTCATATGTGAGCCCTTTACCTTTAATGACATTACTGGGTCTAACTTCAATTAAAACGTGTGGAGAATCTTTTGATAATGCATGAGTCAAAACATTAGCACCCTGCATGGCCCCACCTTGATAGGTTGCAGAGTTACGAGCTACATATCCGCGATTGACAAATATGTTATTGGGGTCGGATTGAACAGCCTCTATACGCATCACTCCTTCAACGCGTTCCCATACTTGTGATCTGGGTTTTTTTGAGTCACGTAAATCGTCTCGAGGATCTTGTGATAAGTCAGGTATTATAAGCGAGAGCTGTTTGCATACCTCCACCGGAATATCCTTTAGTGCGAACATTGATGGATTTCTTATTAATTTTGTATTAAAAATATCACCAATATTACTTTGTAGTTGATGATTAATTTTTGTTTGTTCTGGATCTGATGATGGTGAATTTTTAAAGCCCGAAGAATCTAGATTGTTCAATTTCCCAATGGCATCTATAATTTTTGCATTATCTATTCCCCCGCTCGCAAGAGTAGCGGGGGGTCTGTAACATTTGTGGTGAAGTACAGTCTGACCATTAACGAGCCACGTTAATACTTCATCTGCAAAATAGCGTTTTTCTGTGTTAACGTCCCACCTTGGGCCATGATGAAAGAAGCCAGAATTGCCGAGCATCATTGTCCTCACTCTGGCATTAATGAGAATCTCAGTTAGAGGTGACTCATTGATTCTTAATCGAAGAGGATTATTTCCAGATTTGAAGGTCTTAGAATCAATAGGCTTTTCATCATAGAATCGAGGGGTTTGAGCATTAGTCCCAAGCTGGCTGTTGCAAGCCGGCACGTCAAGCATCATATTGGATTTCTTAACCTTAGAGCTAAGAAAAAAAAGTGTAAAGAATGTTAAATCTGTGGGTTCATGATTCTTCATCATTTCACAAAAATCTTTATTGTGAAAAGGTAATGAGACCCAATCAAATGGACCTTTGCTATTTTTTGGATGTTGGGGGAAAGGACTAGTCCAGTGATTAAAGTTCAAGAAATCCATGATTTATCTAATAGTAAATATTTTTGCAGATTTGATCTATTCGGTATTGATTTGTGTACGAAGGATGTGCGCGTTCTTGAAATTTTTTCAAGCGAACATCTACGAACGAACTCAAACCGAACAATCAATTATTTTATTCTTGTAACTTCTGATGTATGTAATCGATTTCCCTAGCTTTATAGCCTCGGGTTACATAGGAATATGCTTAAATCAGCGCAATGCCAATGCCCGCTGCCAGCAATAATGCGTGCCAGCCCATGCCTTGCCACTCTAGTTTGAGCCGAGGTAGCAGGTCGGCTATGGCTATGTACATGAAGCTGGCTGCAGCTAGTATAACTACATAAGGTTTTGCATTTTCTAAATACTCTAGCGCAAAGTAGCCCGAAACACCACCCGCTACCGAGGCTAAGCTGGATAAGCCATTCCAAAAAAGCGCACGTGCACGCTGCCAACCTGCCGAGAGCAAAATTGCAAAATCACCCACTTCCTGGGGGATTTCATGAGTGATGACAGCTAGGGCGGTCGCCCAACCCAAAGCAGGGTCAGACATGAACGCCGCAGCGATTAACAAGCCATCGGTAAAATTATGAAACCCATCGCCTATTAATATGCCTACCGCACCCGAGCCTGTATGCCCATGGGCATGATGAGGGTGGTGTGTAGCTTCGTGGATGGATAATGCGGGTGGTTCATCTGCACCCGTGTGATGGTGGGCATGACGCCATATGGCAAACTTTTCTAGTGCAAAAAATGCCAAAATTCCCCCCAGTAGAATGGGAAAAACTTTGTTGGGTGATAAGCCTGATGCCAACACATCCGGTAATAAGTGCAACATAGAAGTGGCTAACAACACCCCGGTAGAAAAGGTCACTGCATAGGGTAGGCTTTTTTTACTAACGATGCCCGATATCAATAACAGCGCGGCCAGCATGCTGAGAACGCCTCCCAACAAACAAGCGGTTAAAATTTGAAAAAATAAGGGCATAGTTTGAGGGCCTTTTAAATAAAGCTGCAGCCTTAAGTTACCATTTTAAAGCGGTAGGGTAATGGTGTTGTTATTGATATTTTATTCTCAATATCGTAGCCTTTTTTATTTTGCCCACTTCTTTTTTTGGAAAATGATACCCCATGTCGACACTTCATCCTATTTTTTATACTGCCAGCCAGCGGGCCGAACGTAACTCATGGATAGTTATGTGGATTACCGCCTTGATGATGGTACTTGAAATTACAGCCGGATGGTGGTTTAACTCCATGGCGCTGTTGGCCGATGGCTGGCACATGAGCTCGCATGCAGTGGCGATTGGTTTGTCGGCGGTTGGATATAGCGCAGCAAGGCGCTACGCCCACGATGCTCGGTTTGCATTTGGTACTTGGAAAATAGAAGTGCTTACAGGTTTTGCTAGTGCGATTTTTTTGGTGGGCGTAGCTTTGATGATGTTGTTGGGTTCGCTCGAGCGTTTTTGGGACCCCAAACCGATTCATTACTCGGAAGCTATGGCGGTAGGAGCGCTGGGGTTGGTGGTGAACATGTTGTGTGCGTTTATCCTAGGTCATGCACATGAAGAAGATGATGGGCCTCAATCTCACGGCGATCATGGGCATGAGGATTTGAATTTGAAGTCCGCTTATATGCATGTGATGGCAGATTTGGCCACTTCTGTATTAGCTATCCTGGCTTTGCTGGGCGGATGGTTGGGCGGTTGGACTTGGTTAGACCCCCTCATGGGAGTGGTGGGTGCCGTGATGATTGTGGTGTGGGCCAAGGGCTTGATGCTTGAAACAGGCAAGGTGTTGCTTGATCGTGAGATGGATCATCCCGTAGTGGATGAAATTCGGGCGGCTGTTGCTTCTGTGCCTGCTCAAGGGGCGGTAGGCATCCGTGATTTACACGTTTGGCGTGTGGGTAAAAATGCCTATGCGTGCGCCATGGCGCTCGATACGCAAGACTCTAGCTTAACCGCCGAGCGTATGCGCCAGCATTTGGCGCAGCATGAAGAAATTATTCATACCACAATTGAGCTGCATTACCACCAGGCTGGAATGATTGAGGAATCCCGCACGCCTGAAGGGGGCTACAGCGCAAGCGAATGAGCTAAGCCTAGGTGCGTTGGATGCGCGCAAAGGCCGAATGATTGTGTATGCTTTCAAAGTTCTCCACTTCAATAGCATATTGACCTATACGCGGCTCAGCATTCAAGCGCAGTGCGACATCTCGCACCAAGTCTTCCACAAACTTGGGGTTGTCATAGGCTCTTTCCGTTACCCATTTTTCATCGCTACGCTTGAGCAAAGGCCAGATTTCCGATGATGCACTTTCTTCAGCTATTCTGACCAACTTTTCCCAAGCTAGGGTTTGTAAAAGCTCAGCCTTGATGGTGATGATGGAACGCTTGTTATGCGCACCATATTCCGAAATTTCTTTAGAGCAGGGGCATAAACTTTTCACCGGTACGCCCACTTCGGCCCAAATGGAAGTGATGCCGCCGAGTATTTGTGCCTTCCAGCAGCCTTGGTAGTCGAGCAAGCTGTTCACACCAGAAACCGGAGCGGTTTTTTCCATGAAGAAATGAAATTCAGCTTGTACACAGCCTTCTTGCGCTTGCAGTAATTGCAGCATTTGCTCAAGCTGCTGGTGCAGCAAGGTGTAGGTCAGAGGCATGGGGTGTGCATGCAGGGTATGCAGCCAGGCGACAAAGCGTGACATATGCGTGCCTTTTTGCTCGGCCGGCAAAGCCACATCCAGTGACCATAAGGCGCTGGTGTGTTGGGTCTGCCCCTCTACCTCAAGCTTGATGGGGTAACGCACGCCTTTGACCCCCACTTGCTGAATAGGGAGTTGACGCACGTCATGCGCACTTTGTGTGTCGGCCATGGTCTCAGAGGGGGTAGATGCGTGCATGGTATGGGTTAAAAATGAGAAATAAGGGCTGTGTGTTTAAAGCTGAAAACGTTCGCGTATGCTGCGTTCAATGCCCGCAGCGTCTAGGCCTTGCATGGCCATGAGGGTGGCGGGGTCACCGTGTTCAATGAAAACGTCCGGTAGACCCAGGTTCAGCACTGGTATGTCGATTTCCGCCTGATGTAGCAATTCCAGTACTGCCGAGCCTGCCCCCCCGAGTAAGCAGCTGTCTTCAAGGGTAATAAGGCCATCATGTTCTTGAGCCCATTGCATGATCAAATCAGCATCGAGCGGTTTGGCATAACGCATATTGGCTACCGAGACATCCAATAAATCAGCCACTTGTAAAGCCGGATAAAGCAAGGGGCCAAACGCCAAAATAGCCAAACGAGCTTGTCTATTGGCCGATCCAGTGGCATGAGGCCGTGCCGATATGCGCATGATTTGCGCTTTGCCCCATTCCCAAGTGAGTAAGTCGGTACCAGGTTCAGCCCCTGCACCCGAGCCGCGCGGGTAGCGCACAGCCACTGCATGATTTTGAGCATAAGCGGTACTAAGGGCAAGCCGGCATTCGGCTTCATCTGCAGGGGTAAGTATGCTGAGCTGTGGAATGCAGCGCATGAAAGCAATGTCATAGGCGCCGGCATGGGTGGGGCCATCGGCACCGACAAGGCCCGCCCGGTCTAGGGCAAATACTACGGGTAAATTTTGCAGCGCTACATCGTGAATGAGTTGATCATAGCCTCGTTGCAAGAAGGTGGAGTATATGGCCACCACAGGCTTGAGGCCCTCGCAGGCTAAGCCAGCAGCAAAGGTAATGGCGTGTTGCTCGGCAATGCCGACATCAAAGCATCTGCTAGGATAATCCCGCTGAAATTCCACCATGCCCGAGCCTTCTAGCATGGCCGGCGTAATGCCAATTAAACGAGTGTCAGCCTGCGCCATATCGCATAACCAACGGCCAAATATTTGGGTAAATGTTGGTTTAGAAGGGGTCGTGGGTTTTTGAATACCTGCTTGCGGATCAAAAGGGGCTGGCCCATGATATTTGATAGGGTCAGCTTCGGCCAGTTTATAGCCGTAGCCTTTTTTCGTGACCACGTGCAGAAACTGCGGGCCTTTTTTGGCGCGTAGATTCTCAAGGGTGGGAATCAGGGCATCAAGGTCATGCCCATCAATGGGGCCCACATAATTAAAGCCAAATTCCTCGAAGATGGTGCCGGGAAGTGCCATACCTTTGGCGTGTTCCTCGAAGCGGCGAGCTAATTCAAGCAGGGGAGGTACGCCACTGAGTACGGTTTTAGCACCTTCACGAGCAGCTGCATAGAATTTGCCGCTCATGAGCCGTGCCAAGTATTTATTCAGCGCACCTACCGGTCGGCTGATGGACATATCGTTGTCATTGAGTATGACCAGAATGTCAGCTTTGGTGTCGTGGTGTTCCACACCGGCATTATTCAGAGCCTCAAATGCCATGCCAGCACTCATGGCACCATCGCCAATAATGGCGATCGCCTTGCGGTGTTCACCTTGAAGGTGTGAAGCAATGGCCATGCCCAAGGCTGCTGATATAGAGGTGGACGAATGCGCGGTACCAAAGGTATCGTATGGGCTTTCATCCCGTCTGGGAAAGCCCGAAAGACCACCGAGCTTGCGCAGGGTGGCCATGCCCTGGCGGCGACCCGTAAGTATTTTATGGGCATAGGTTTGATGGCCTACATCCCATACCAGCCGGTCATGGGGAGTATCAAATACTTTGTGCAGGGCAACAGTCAGCTCAACGGTGCCTAGGTTGCTAGAGAGGTGGCCTCCCGTTTTGCCAACGGACTGCAATAGAAATTCACGCAATTCAGTAGCCAGTGTTTTTAATTGAGCACGGGTTAGGCCACGGATATCCGCAGGGGTGTTGATTTGGTCTAGCAAAGGAAATAAACTTGACATGATCGGTAACTTAGAACCCAAAAGTGAGCAAAAGTAAGCCAACGTTAGTGCTGGCGGTTAATCATACAATCAGCCAGTTGTTGTAAACGTAGTGGGTGTTGTAGGCCACTGTTATGCAAGGCCTTGATGGCTTGTTGCCGCAGGGCTTGCGCCAGTTCTCGCGCAGCATCCAGCCCCATGACAGAAACATATGTGGGCTTGTATTGTTGTGCATCTTTACCCGCCGTTTTGCCCAGCACCTCGGAGCTTTGGGTCGCATCTAAAATGTCATCAACCACCTGATAGGCTAGACCAATGGCTTGTCCATATTGTTCCAGGGCAATTTTGCTGGTGGAGGTGGTGTGGCCGCATGCAGCTCCCATCATGATGCTGGCTTGCAAGAGTGCCCCCGTTTTGAGTTGATGCATATGGCTGAGTTGTTGCTCGTTGAGGGTAAGCCCGACGTGGGCTAAGTCTAGGGCTTGCCCCCCCGCCATGCCAGCATGGCCTGCCGCACGGGCCAAGATGCCACAAAGTTTAGCTTGTAAAGTAGGTGCTATGAGGTACGGGCTGGCATTGGTGATGATTTCAAAGGCCAAGGCCTGCATGGCATCACCCGCTAACAGCGCTTGAGCTTGGCCAAATTGCACATGCACGGTGGGTTTGCCACGGCGTAGTTGGTCATTATCCATGCAAGGCATATCATCATGAACCAGTGAATACGCATGAATTAGTTCAGTGGCACAAGCTGCCAGCAAGGCGGCTTTTTCAGAGCCAGAAGTGGCTTCACAAGCCGCCAGCACCAGCAGGGGGCGTAGGCGTTTGCCACCATCCAAAGTGGCATACTGTATGGCCTGGCCCAGCCCAGCTGGCGCATCCATGGGGATGGAAAGGGCAAGGGCTGCTTCAATAGATTTCAGGCGTGCTTGTACCCATTCATCAAAAGGGCTTTGGTCGATGATGCTCAAGTGGGGTCTTTCCAGGTGGTGAGTTGACCGTTTTCGAGAACTTGAATTTGGTTCTCGACTACAGCGAGTTTGTCGCGGCAGAAGTTCAGGAGTTGCGTGCCGCGCCGATATGTTTGGTATAGGGTATCCAAGGGCAAAGAACCCGATTCCATAGAGCGTATGAGCTGTTCAAGCTCTTCAATGCCCTCTTCATACCGTATGGGAAGCGGTAAGTCAATCATCGAAGGGGTTTCTTTCAAAGCTGAACGTTTCACCATAATCAAAATAAATTTTACAAGTAATGCTTATTGTAAGGCTAATGGGCTGTTTTGTAGTTTTCTTAAGGGTGTGTGATCGGTCCCTTGCCAGCAAAGCGATCAAGGGCTATGTAAATGACCGGAGTGATGTATAGTGTGATAGCCTGAGAGAAGATAAGGCCGCCAACAACGGCAACTCCCAAGGGTTGACGAAGCTCTGCACCCGCACCTAGGCCTAAGGCAATAGGAATGGCACCCGCTAAAGCGGCCAATGTAGTCATCATAATAGGGCGAAATCGCAGAATGCAAGCCTGTCGGATAGCCTCGGCTGGCGAATTGCCGCCATGGCGCTGTGCCTCTATGGCAAAATCAATCATCATGATGGCGTTTTTCTTTACAATTCCAATCAGCAAAATAATACCGATGGTGGCAATCAGGGTTAAATCCAAATCAGCCAGTATCAACATCAACAATGCGCCTACGGCGGCAGAGGGTAGGCCAATCAGAATGGTGATGGGATGAATAAAGCTTTCATACAAGATTCCCAGCAAAATATAAATCACCAGTAATGCGCCTATGATCAACCACATTTGGCCGCTTTGGGATGATTCAAAAACCGCTGCATCGCCGCCATAACGGCTGAGGATATGGGAGGGAATTTGCAGTTGTGTGCTGATGTTACCTATGCGATCTATGGCTTGGCCCAAAGTGGCTTCGGGGGCGATATTGAATGATAGGGTGATAGCTTGTAATTGCCCTACGTGATTCACCGCTGTAGCTGTGGCTCGTCGCGTAACCGTGGCCACAGCCATCAAAGGCACCAACTGGCCCTGTGCACTGCGTACATAAATATGCGCCAAGGCCGATTCATCGGTACGGGCATCGGCTTGTAGCTCCATGAGAACTTTATAAGTATCTACCGACGTGTAAATGGTGGCAATTTGGCGTTCGCCAAATGCGCTGTAGAGGGCAGAGCGTATGGCTTCCATGGAAACGCCTAGGCTGCTGGCTTGTTCGCGATTAATTTCTACCTGCGCTTGCAATCCTTTGAGTTGAGCATCACTCGTGACATCGCGAAATAACCCATCAGCCCGCATTTTTTCTTGCATGCGCTGAGCCCAATTTTGCAATTCTTCGGGCTGTAAACTTTGCATAATGTATTGGTATCGGGCTTTGCTTTGACGCCCGCCAATTTGTAGGTTTTGTACCGGACTCATGTACACGGCAATGCCAGCCACACTCCGAGTTTTTTTGCGCAATCCTTCCACCACTTGTTTCATGGGCGGACGCTGGTTACGCGGCTTGAGGTTCACAAACATACGTCCGCTATTGGCACTATTGAGCGCCCCCAGGAATGAGCTGACGGTTTCAACTGCAGGGTCTTGTCGCACGATTTCCAACACCTGATTTTGCAAACGGTTCATAGTTTCAAGTGATACATCATCGGCTGCTTCAGTGGTAATGCGCAACTGACCTATGTCATCTTCTGGAAAAAAACCTTTGGGGATGATCGTAAACAGAGCAGCCGTACCCACCAAGGTTAAGACTACCACCATTAACACTGTTTTGCGCCAATGCAGGGCTAAATCTAAGGTGGTCGTGTAGGCTGTTAGCAAGCGATTAAAACCACGCTCAAATAGGCGCACTAAAGCCCCGGGTGGTTTGCGATGTGCTTGATCGGTAATGAATCGAGCCGCCATCATGGGCACTAAGGATAGTGATACAAAGGCGGAAACCAAAATGGAAAGCCCCACGACAATGGCAAATTCATGCAGCAATAAGCCAATCACACCAGGCATGAAAAAAATGGGAATAAATACGGCAACCAAAGAGGTTGAGATGGAAATAATCGTAAACACCACCTCACGCGAACCCACAATGGCGGCCTTGAATGGCTCCATGCCTTCTTCAATGTGTCGCACAATATTTTCTAACACCACAATGGCATCATCTACCACCAAACCGACTGCTAAAGTCAGTCCAAGTAAGGAAATATTATCTAAGCTATAGCCCAAGCCCCAAAGCAAGGCTACCGCGCCTGCCAATGAAACGGGCAGTGATAGCGATGGAATCACAGTGGCCACAAATCGGCGTAAAAATAGAAAAATCACACACACCACCAGGGCAATCGTTCCTACTAGCGTCAGACTAACATCATGCACCGCCTCACGAATAGAGGCAGACCGATCATTAAATACCGTGGTGGTTATCGAGGCAGGTATTTGAGCCTGTAGTTTTTGCATGGCTTTTTTAGTTGCATCAACCACCTTGACAATGTTGGCATCGGGCAGGCGAAGAATGGCCAAAGTAATAGAGGGTTGGCCGTTAAAACTAGAGCGATTGCGAATTGATTCAAAACTGTCTTCTACATCAGCAACATCTTGAAGCCGCACCACCGATCCGCCTTTGGTGCTGACAATCACTTGCGCAAATTCAGCCGCATTGCGCAATTGCTGATTGGTTTGAATCGATAGCATCTGACGCGGGCCTTCCATGGTGCCCAGCGGGGTAATGGTGTTGACACCTGCTAAACTTTGGCGCAATTCGTCTAAGGTTAAGTGACGTGCGCTCAGGGCTTGCGGATTGACGCGGATGCGAACGGCATAACGGCGCGATCCATAAACGTTGACTTGGGCTACGCCTTGCAAGGTGGAAAGTACGGGCATGATTTGTTGGTCGGCCACAGCCTGTAAATCCTGCAAACTCAGCGAGGGCGAGGTCAGCGCAATCAATAGTATCGGTGCATCTGCGGGATTGACCTTGCGGTAGCTGGGCGGTGAGGTCATATCAGCAGGCAAACTTTTGGCTACACGCAGTAAAGTGGCTTGAACATCAGTCGCCGCATCATCGATGTCCCGAGCTTCATCAAACTCCAGTGTGAGATTGGTGCTGCCCATGGTGCTGGTGGAGCTCATGAGATTCAGCCCGGGTATGGTTTGCAACTGTTGCTCGAGCGGCAGTGCCACAGCAGTGGCCATGTGCTCAGGATTGGCACCGGGTAAATTGGCTGAAACCGTGATGACGGGTGTGTTGTAATTGGGTAAGGCTGCCACCGGAATTTGTTGAATGCCTATTACACCCGCAGCCAAAATAGCCAGATTCAACAACACCGTCATTACCGGACGGCGTATGAAAATTTCAGTGATATTCATGATGATTTGCTGTTTTGTTTGGCGCTGTTGTTTTTGGTTGCTGCGCGTGCGGCGACCTTACTGCCGGGCTTGATGTTTTGCCGGCCATCCACTACCACTTGCTCGCCGGCTTGCAGCCCGCTGACGGCGGCCTCTGTGCCCATGGTTTGTATGATTTGAATTTTTCGCATGCTGGCCTTGGAATCTTCGCCGACAACCCAAACCGAGGCTTGTTCAACGCCTTGCACAATAGCTGCTTGAGGAATGACAATGGCCTCTGTCGCTGCGCTCAATGCCAGTTCAACATGTACAAAAGCACCTGGCCATAAGGTGCGTGCTTCGTTGTTTAGCAGGGCTTTGAGCCGAACGGTACCGGTGCTATCAATATTGCTATCAACAAACTGCAAGCGAGCCTTGTAAGCTGTGGTGCTGCCAGGCACCTTGATCTTCACGCTGGGCGGGGTTTTGTGGGCTTGGGCCAGGGCTTCGAGTGCGTCTGGGAGGTATTTTTGGGGGAGGGCAAAGCTCACCAAAATGGGGTTGATTTGGGTGATGGTCAGAATAGCAGGTAAATTAGGTGCGACTTGGCTACCCCTAGATACTGCAATGGCCCCCACACGGCCGCTGGCAGGGGCATAAATGCGTGTGTAGGACAAGTCAACTTGGGCGGCCTTGAGCGCTGCGTTGGCAGCCGCCACATTGGCTTGTTGCGTGATCAGTTGGGTTTGCGCAGCATCGTAACTCCCTTGGGAGATGAAATTTTTATTCATCAGCTCTTGTGCTCGAACTTGTTGCCGCCGCGCCTCATCTAAAGCCGCTTCATCGCGAGCTAACTGCGCTTGAGCTTTTTCAACTTGAGCGGCTTCGTTGCGGGCATCAAGTTCCAGCAATAGCTGTCCTTCCTGAACAAACTCACCTTCTTGAATCACTACTCGTTGTATGAGGCCCGTGATTTGAGGTTTGATTTCAACTATGCGCGCTGAGGTGATTTGGCCTGTAGTCGCAACCGTGGGTGTAACCGAACGCAGTTGGGCGGTGGCTAAGCTGACGGCAACGGGTGGTGGGGATGAACTGGTCGATGTGGTAGGTGCTGCTGGTGCGGGTGGCTGGGGGTTGCAAGCGCCAAGCAGTAGGGTGGCTGCAATCGCAGCAGACCGAGAGCGCCAGCGGAAAAAACGCAAGGAAAATAGGCGAGAAATAGTCATGGTGTTCATTACAATAGTCGAATGCGAATACTGATAGCAAATGATGATGGATACCTGGCCCCTGGATTAGCGGCTTTGGTGAATGCGGTGAAAGATTTGGCAGATGTGGATGTGATTGCACCTGAGCAAAATGCCAGTGGCACCTCGAATTCACTCACGCTCAATCGGCCTTTATCTGTCTACCGTGCTCCCAATGGCTTTTATTATGTCAGTGGAACCCCATCTGATAGCGTACACATCGCATTAACCGGTTTACTACCTAAACCAGATTTGGTCATATCCGGAATCAATCAGGGTGCCAATATGGGTGATGATACTCTGTATTCAGGCACGGTCGCAGCAGCCATGGAAGGCTATTTGTTTGGTATACCTGCCATTGCTTTTTCACAAGTTGAAAGGGGCTGGACCCACTTGGATGCTGCGGCAGTTGTGGCACGTCAATTGGTTCAAACTGTGATATCGGATCAAGCGGCACTAGGTTGTGGGATGGACGCCCATGCACCTTGGTTGCTGAATGTGAACATCCCCAACCGTGCCGATGCCCATCAACTGGAATGGGCTGTCACACGTTTAGGGCGGAGGCATGCCAGTGAACCTGTCATTCAACAAACCAATCCCCGCGGTGAGGTTATTTACTGGATAGGCCCTCCTGGTCACGTCCGTGATGCCGCAGAAGGCACGGATTTTCATGCAACAGCACAAGCTAAGGTATCCATAACACCCCTGCAAGTGGATTTAACCCACTATGCGAAATTGACTGACTGGAATCAGTATTTCGCGCATCAGTTGCTAGCTAAGCCCCCTGAGCAATCGTGAGTTCTCCTACATCTAAGCCACGTGCGCGATTTCCGGCCCATGTTGCAGCCGTTCAAGGGCAAGCTAGCGCAACACAGATTATCAGGCCCCAGCGTCCTTTGAGTCAGGCGGCCGCGGATTCTCAGCACACTTTCAAACCCAAGGGTGTGGGTTTGGACTCCTTCGCTGTTCGGCAAGGTATGGTTAATCGCTTGCGACGCATGGGAGGCTTTGCGGAGTCTGTATTACAAGCCTTTGAAAATATCCCCAGACACTTATTCGTTGATAGCGCATTGGTGGCTCAAGCCTACGAAGATACGAGTCTGCCCATAGGCATGGGTCAAACGATTTCTAAACCCTCGGTAGTGGCGCGAATGCTGACTCTTCTTCTAGAGGGTTCTTATGCGCAAATGTCTCACCAATTAGGTCGAGTCATGGAGATTGGCACGGGCTGTGGTTACCAAGCCGCTTTGATATGTCAATTAGCCACTCATCTCGTCAGTATTGAGCGTATCAAGCCCTTACATGATGCTGCTGTTGAGCGAATGGAGGGCTTAGGATTGTCGCAATGCTGTTTACTTTGGGGTGATGGTATGCTTGGCTATCCAAGTCACGCTCCATTTCAAAGCATCATTGCTGCTGCCGGTGGTGATGAATTACCACAACCTTGGTTAGATCAGTTGGCCGTGGGCGGCCGCTTGGTTGCCCCAGTTTATATGCCTTCATCGGGGGGACATGTGCTTTTGGTTGTGGATCGCACTTCAAGTGGTTTTATTCGCCAGTATCATGATGCGGTGCATTTTGTTCCACTCAGAATGGGTACGGAGTTATGTTGAGTTTTAATCGTAGCGGATGGCGGTTTTCAACCTATGCGGTATGTTTGATGGCATTATTTGTTGCTGCGTGTTCATCGGGTAAGTTACCAAAAAAACCCATCGTTGAAAACCGTAGTCCAATGAAAAGCGGTATGTCGCAGAATTCTCTGAACAATCGTGCTGAGAAGCTTTCAGTTGCGGATGAGCAGCCTGGTACTTATGTAGTGAAGGCGGGTGACACCTTGGCCAAAATTGGTCTGGAGACAGGCAATAATTGGCGGGATATCGCGCGGTGGAACCGGTTAGAAGACCCGAATCGAATAGAAATAGGGCAGATTTTGCGTTTAACACCAGATTCTGCAGGGCCCTCTGATATCAAGCCCGCACCGGTTCGTAATACTCGGACTGGGCCGGAGACGCAGCCAATCGAGGCTACTCCAGCCAAGCCATCGGCTGCATCTCCTTTGGTTGTGGGAGATGATGATTTGCTCTGGGCCTGGCCAAGTGCTGCACCGGTTACACAAGGTTTTGATGGGGTGCGGAACAAGGGCCTGGCTTTTGCTGGTAAGCTGGGTGATCCTGTTTACGCAGCTGGCGATGGTAAGGTGGTGTATTCAGGCTCTGGATTGCGTGGCTACGGAAAGCTGATTATCATTCGGCATAACCCACAGTATTTGAGTGCATATGCTCACAACGATACAATCTTAGTCTCGGAAGAGCAGAGTATCAAGCGCGGTCAAAAAATTGCCACCATGGGTAATACCGATGCGGATGAATATAAATTGCATTTCGAAATTCGCCGTCTCGGTAAGCCGGTAGATCCTAAAAGTGTGTTGCCCCCAAAATGAAAACGTCCCAAGATTTGAATCGGTCTGATAACGATCAGACTCAGATGGCAGTTGATTGGTTAAGAATTGAATCCATCGATTTAGATGCCCAAGGTGTTACTCATAGAGCTGATGGAAAAGTGGTTTTTATCGAGGGTGCATTACCCAATGAAATGGTGCAGGTCAGCATAAATCGACGCAAAAACCAGTGGGAGCAGGGTACTATGGTGGCCCTGCGAAATGAAAGTTCTCTACGCGTTAAGCCACTATGCCCGCATTTTGGCCTGCATGCGGGTGCATGCGGTGGTTGTAAAATGCAGCATCTCGAGCCTACAGCGCAAGTGGCCGTTAAGCAGCGTACTCTCGAAGATAACCTTTGGCATTTAGGCAAAGTCAAACCCGAGCGTATGCTCAGGCCTATTCAAGGGCCAGACTGGGGTTATCGTTTTCGTGCCCGATTATCTGTTCGTTATGTTCAGCGTAAGAACGCGGTTTTGGTAGGCTTTCATGAGCGTCAATCGCGCTATGTGGCCGATATGCAAAGCTGTGCCATATTGCCGCCCCATGTCAGCCAATTGCTGCTGCCGCTCCGAGCCTTGATAGGCGCTATGCAAGCGCGTGATAAATTACCCCAAATTGAATTGGCGGTGGCGCAACCCAGTCCAAGTCAATGGATCACAGCACTGGTATTGCGTCATCTTGAGCCATTAAGTGCACCCGATCTGGATTTGCTTCGCACATTTGCTGCTGAGCATCAGGCCCTTGGTGTGCAGTGGTGGTTGCAACCTAAGGGGCCCGATACTGTCCATTTACTTGATGGCGATCGAGGTGCGACCAACGCTCTGGCTTATCCCCTTGATGAGTTCGGTATTCAAATGCCATTTTTGCCTACCGACTTCACTCAAGTAAATCACCAAATTAATGCGGTACTGGTTGGGCGGGCATTGCGTTTGTTGCAAGCGCAACCCAGTGATACCGTGATCGATTGGTTTTGTGGGCTTGGAAACTTTACCTTGCCCCTGGCTACGCAGTGCCGGCATGTGACTGGAATCGAGGGCAGTGAAGCCTTGGTGGCTCGTGCACATACCAATGCTCAACACAATCAACTCAGCCATAAAACCACTTTTGCTGCACGTAATTTATTTGAAATGACCGCTGAGCAATTGGCCGCTGATGGTCGGGCTGATAAATGGTTGATTGATCCCCCGCGTGAAGGTGCTCTGGCTTTATGTAAGGCATTGGCTGAAGCAGTCCAATCCCCTCCGGCCATCAGTAACGATCAACACTGGAGCCCACCACAACGCATCGTTTATGTCAGCTGTAATCCGGCTACATTAGCGCGTGATGCGGGGTTATTAGTGCATCAGGCCGGATACCGTTGTGTATCGGCTGGTGTGATGAATATGTTTCCTCACACCGCACACGTCGAAAGCATGGCTGTATTCGAGCGTGTGCCAATGTAAGTGCTTACCCAAAAAGGCGTCAACGCCGCCTTATGCCCTTTTAGGCAAAATTTTGTTGAGCAAATTCCCAATTCACCAAATGGTCGAAATAAGTTTCAACAAACTTTTGACGCAGATTGCGGTAATCAATGTAGTAGGCATGTTCCCATACATCCACTGTCAATAGGGCTTTATCAGCCGTTGTCAGCGGAGTACCAGCAGCGCCGGTGTTGACAGTATCAACACTGCCATCGGCTTTCTTTACCAACCAAGTCCAGCCTGACCCAAAATTACCGACCGCTGATTTGACAAAAGCCTCACGGAAAGCTGCATATGAGCCCCAACGATTTTGAATGGCCTGTGCCAGTGCGCCGGTGGGCTCGCCGCCACCTTGGGGTTTCATGCCACTCCAAAAGAAAGTATGGTTCCAAATTTGGGCTGCATTGTTATAAATGGCACCTGAAGACTTTTTGATGATCTCTTCTAGGCTCATGCTTTCAAACTCAGTGCCTTTTTGCAGATTGTTAAGGTTGACCACGTAAGCATTGTGGTGCTTTCCATGATGATACTCCAGTGTTTCTCTGCTGTAGTGGGGAGCGAGTGCATCCAAACCATAGGGTAAGGCGGGCAGGGTATGTTCCATGAATGATTTCCTTAAGACACGAATGATTAAAACAAACCTATTTTAGATGCATGAGTCTAGGCACTCTCTGCGAAGGGTTTTATTTTTTAGTGAGATGAATTTTTTCAACTTTTGTCGTGGCTTGACCATCAGCCCACTGCACCGTGATAGATTGATGTGGCGTGAGTTCCTGAGCTGAAACAATAGGCTTACCATCCGCTGATTCAATCCAAGCATACCCTTTTTGAAGAATATTTCTGGGGTTCTGAGCCTCTAGTTGAGATTGAAGGCGTTGTAGGGTTTGTGCCTGATGCATGATTTGACGCGTCCATACCAAGCGGAGCTGGTGTTGAAGTTGTGACCAGTGGTTTTTCATTCGAGCTAAGCCCATGCTTGGCTTGAGAATATGTAAATGGCGCAGGTCTAGCCTTTGCGCTTCGCGGTCGAGTCGTTGACGGACGGTAATTTTAAGTTGGGCAGCATGTTCATCTAGGGCTAACAGCCAGGCTGAGCGATCAGGCGTAGTCAGCTCGGCCGCTGCAGTGGGCGTAGCTGCGCGTAAATCAGCCACAAAATCGCATAAGGTAATATCGGTTTCATGCCCTATGCCGGCAACCACAGGCAAAGGGCATTGAGCAATGGCCCGAACCAAACCCTCATCATTAAAAGCCCATAAATCCTCAATTGAGCCACCGCCGCGGGCCAAAATAATCAGCTGGGCCTGCTGGTGTTCAATAGCTAGTTGTAAAGCTTGAATGAGCTGCTGTGCGGCTTCACGGCCTTGAACAGGACTGGGGTAGATGATGATCTGAATATGCGGTGCTCGGCGTCGGATGGTGTTGGCAATATCATGTAAAACCGAACCTGCTAGGGAGGTAATCACGCCTATAAATCGGGGATGACTGGGTATTGCACGTTTACGCGAAGCATCAAATAAACCCTCGTTTTGAAGGCGGGTTTTCAGTCGTATGAATTCCTCTAGTAGCGATCCTTGCCCAGCGAGTTGTATGCTTTCTACCACCATCTGAAAATCGCCTCGTGGTTCATAGATAGTTAAACGGCCCCTGATTTCAACGCGCTGCCCATTGCGCAGTTGAAAACCAGCCATGGCTGCATGTCGTCGAAACATGGCACAGCGAATCAGGGCATCATGCGAGGGTTCTTCATCTTTCAACGAAAAGTAAACATGACCGCTGGAAGCCATGCTTAGGGCAGAAATCTCCCCTATCACACGACATCCGCCAAAGTTGCTTTCTAAATCCAATGAAACTGCTCGCAAAAGGGCTGAAACGCTCCATAAACTGCGGTGTAGAGAGGGTAACATGGGGCAATTGCAAGGCCGGTGTATTTATCAGGATGAATCAGTATTCCACAGGTCGGCTGATGTGCTTATTGGGCTGCGGTTTAAGTGGAAATGAAATTGTTATTTGTAAGCTATTGATTTATAATGGTGTTTTTCCGTGTGATGAGTCTTTTGATTGATCGATTGAGTTAAAATCAGCGAAATGCCCTATTTTCCCAATATTATTCACAAAGTTATCCACAGTATGGCTCAATCTATTGAGCGGGTATGGTGGTGTAAATCTCAAGTGATTCTAGCTCGGCTTTTATACCCTTTATCCATTTTGTATGTCTTGCTACAAAAATCTCACCGGACTTACCAAACTTTTCAAAGGGACAATCTAGCTAAAGCGGCGATGGCCCTTTCAAAGCGTTCTGTGATCACCATCGTGGTGGGTAATGTGGTCGTAGGGGGGGCGGGTAAAACACCCATGACTTTGACCCTGTTGCATTGGCTCAAGGCCCAGGGCTATCAGCCCGGGGTTATTTCTCGGGGTTATGGTAGCGAGGCAGCTAGAAACCCCACGCCTTTTTTTCTAACCCCTCAAAGTGGAGCTCATGAAGTGGGGGATGAGCCTTTATTAATTTATCGATGCACGGGTGCTCCGGTGGTGGTGGGGTGCGATCGTGTGGCCGCTCGGCAAGCTCTACTTATGGCTCATCCCGAGGTGAATGTCGTTATAGCCGATGATGGTTTGCAGCATTACCGGCTGGCGCGCGATTTGTCTATTATTGTGGTTGATGAGCGGGGTTGGGGCAATGGCTGGTGTTTGCCCGCAGGGCCACTGCGCGAGCCCCTTGGCGAAGCTCCGCCATTGAACAGCTTGGTTGTCTATTCGGGTGGTGTAGCTTCGTGTCGGTGGTCTGGTTTTATGGGCTATCGCAGTATGGCCGCCCCTATGCTTTGGCAGGATTGGTGTGGTATGCCTAATCAGGCTCCAGCTGGGGGTTGGGAAAGTTTACGTGGGCGATGTCTTCACGCCGTGGCGGGTATTGCCGTGCCCGAACGTTTTTTTCAGAGTTTGCGTGAGTATGGTTTGCAAATAGAAGCGGTGGCTTTGCCGGACCATTTTGATTATGCGAATTGGGTTTGGCCTGAACATGCAACGGATATTGTTATGACGGAAAAAGATGCGGTGAAGTGGTGTGAGCGCTCTAAGGCCGAGGGTTGTATGCATTTAAGCCCCCGCATTTGGGTTGTGCCCCTCAAGTTTGAGGTAGAGTTGGCTTTTTGGCAGACTTTGTATGAAAGGTTGAAGCGGTATGGATAATCGGCTGTTAGAGATATTGGTGTGCCCCTTGTGCAAGGGTGCATTGGATCTTCGGCGTGACGATGCCCTGCACCCTATTGCTTTGGTGTGTCATGCTGATCGTCTGTCATTTCCTATTCGCGATGGAATTCCAGTTATGCTGGCTTCGCAGGCCGAGCCTTTGCCTGATCATACTTAAAAGGAGTGGCTGTGTCTTTTCATGTCTTGGTGCCTGCGCGTATGGCATCTACGCGTTTGCCTGGTAAGCCGTTGTTAGATATTGCCGGTTTGCCTATGGTTGTTCGGGTGGCGCAACAAGCTCAGCAAAGCCGGTGTTGTCAGGTGGTAGTGGCGACCGACTCGCCTGAAATTGCTAAGGTATGTGCCTTGCATGATATTGCCAGTGTGATGACGGATATCCATCACCCCAGTGGCAGCGATCGTTTGGCACAAGCTTGCAGAGTACTGGGTTTGCCCGATGATGACATTGTCGTGAATGTACAGGGTGATGAGCCGCTCATTGATCCTGCGTTGATCGATGCTTGCGCTCAGATGCTAAATACGCATACTGACTGTGTGGTGAGTACCGCTGCATATCCTTTAGCGAATGAGGAAGAATTTGTTAGCGCCAATGTGGTGAAGGTGGTATGTGACCAAAACGGGCGAGCATTGTACTTTAGCCGCGCTCCTATTCCCCATTGGCGCGATGCCGGCGCTGCAGCGATGGTATCCTATCCCTTGCAGGCACCCTTACGCCACCTGGGTATTTATGCTTATCGTGTAGGGTTTTTAAAACGCTTCCCGCAGTTGGGGGTATCGCCGCTCGAGCAAATTGAATCGCTGGAACAGCTGCGTGTGCTGTGGCATGGGTTTAAAATAGCGGTTTACGTGGCTCAATCCCATGCGGCACCAGGTGTAGATACGCCCGCCGATTTGGATCGGGTCAGGCAGATCTATTTGGCTCACGGCGCAAGTTGATTTACGTGCGTGTTAAGCTTTGGGCTTAGGCGCAGATTTTTTGTTCAAGGATCGGTTTCATGAGAATAATTCTTTTGGGTGCTCCCGGTGCTGGTAAGGGCACTCAAGCGGCAGTGATTTGCCAACACTACGGTATTGCTCAGGTTTCCACGGGTGATATGTTGCGTGCGGCAGTGAAAGCCGGTACAACATTGGGCGTAGAAGCCAAAAAAATCATGGATGCCGGTGGGCTGGTGAATGATGACATCATCATCGGTTTGGTTAAAGAGCGTATTACCCAACCCGATTGTGCCCAAGGATTTTTATTCGATGGATTTCCTCGTACCATACCTCAGGCTCATGCCTTGAAACAAGCCGGTATTGCCTTAGATGCAGTGCTTGAAATCGCTGTGCCTGATGCGCACATTATTGAACGCATGAGTGGCCGGCGTGTGCATCCGGCATCAGGCCGAACTTATCACACGGTGTTTAATCCGCCCAAAGTTGAGGGTTGTGATGACCTCACCGGCGAGCCGCTGATTCAGCGTGATGATGATAGGGAAGAAACCGTGCGCAAGCGCTTGCAGGTTTATCAAACCCAAACGCAACCCTTGGTTGACTACTATGAGCAGTGGGCGCAATCAGGCGAGCAAGGTGCGCCAAAATATGGGCGCATCAGTGGGGTGGGATCCGTGGCAGAAATTACGGCTAGGGTATTTGCTGCACTGAATTGAGTTGGCAAAAAAATGGTCGGGGAGACAGGATTCGAACCTGCGACATCCTGCTCCCAAAGCAGGCGCGCTACCGGGCTGCGCTACTCCCCGAAAACAACTATTGTAAACCCTAAATGATCGGGTTTGGGCTCAGTCTTACAAGAGTGACGATCATTTTTTTACTCATCAAGCGTTTTGGTGGCTTTCTAGTGTGGCATCAAGTGCCCAGCGAGGGCGCACTAAAAAGGCCCCACTTGTTTGCAAAGCGGCACAACCGGCCTGTATGCGCATGGCACCTGCCAATGCAATCATGGCGCCGTTGTCGCTGCATAAATGCCATTCGGGGTAATGTACGCGAACATGCATTTTGGCGCATGCTTGATTGAGTTGCTCTCGTAAAGGCTTGTTGGCCCCCACACCACCGGCAACCACCAATCGGTGCAGCTGAGTTTGCGCCAGTGCTTTGATGGATTTGCGCACGAGAATATCGGTAATCGCTGCTTGTGCTGAGGCAGCTAAATCTGCACGAATTGAAGGAGGTAGCTTATCCCCATGTGCTTGCTCAAGCTGGCGAATTTTCGTGGCAACTGAGGTTTTTAGGCCGGCAAAAGAAAAGTCAAGATTACCGCTGTGAGCTAGGGGACGCGGAAAAGTATAGGCTTCGGAGTTACCCATTTCGGCTAAAGAGGAAAGGGCAGCTCCACCTGGATAATCCAGCCCCAGTAATTTTGCGCATTTGTCAAATGCCTCACCGGCAGCATCATCAATTGTTTCACCTAATAGAGTATAGGCACCCACAGCATCTATCCGCATGAGCTGAGTATGTCCGCCAGATACCAGTAAAGCTACAAACGGAAATGTGGGTGGATCGGCTGATAAGAACGGGGAGAGCAAATGACCTTCGAGATGATGAACCGGAAGAACCGGTTTATTCAACGCTAGTGCTAATGCTTGCGCAAAACCTGATCCCACTAGTAAAGCACCAGCCAAGCCTGGGCCTTGTGTGTAGGCAATTACATCAATTTGGCTTAACTTCAAGGCAGCCTTATGCATGGCCTCATGTAAGAGTGGCACTATCCGCCGAATGTGGTCGCGTGAGGCCAGCTCTGGCACGACTCCACCATAAGCCCGATGCATGTCAATTTGTGAATGCAGGGCATCGCCGATGAGCCGAGGTGTTCGCTCACCCTCTAACTGAACCAGCGCTACACCGGTTTCATCGCAAGATGATTCTATGCCCAGTACAACCATGATATTTTGCCGATCAGCCGTTATGGTATGAGCCGATGGATGCGACGTTTTTTAATGGTTCTCACGCGCATGATTGAGTGTGTATTTGGGTATTTCAATCGTTATATCATCATCGCTCAAAATGGCTTGGCAAGATAGGCGTGAAGTAGATTCTAGCCCCCATGCTTTGTCGAGCATATCTTCTTCTATTTCATCGGCCTCGCCTAGGCTATCAAAACCCTGGCGCACAACCACATGGCAAGTGGTGCAAGCACAGCTCATTTCACAGGCGTGTTCAATGGGAATGCCATGGTCCAGCAGGGCATCGCAAATGCTGGTTCCTGCTGGTGCATGGATCAGCGTGCCTTGAGGGCAGTATTGTGTATGGGGCAAAATTTTGATGACAGGCATGATGATGAATTAAAGGGTATCAATAGCGCGGCCTGATAGGGCGCGTTGGATGCTGCGATTCATGCGCTCAGCGGCAAAGGCTTCAGTGCCGTATGCGACTTTTTCAACCGCCAGATCAATGATTTTTGAGTCGGTGCTTTCATAGGCCTGACGCAGTTCGGTTAATAAACTTTCGATATGTTGTCGCTGCTCTGGTGTTAATAAGTCGCCATCGGCTTGCAAGGCGGTTTGTGTGGCGAGTAGCATTCGATCCGCCTCTACCCGGGCCTCAGCTAGCACGCGAGCATCGGCATCTTTTCTGGCATGGGAAAAGCCTTCTTGAAGCATACGGGCAATGTCTTCATCGGCTAGGCCATAGCTGGGTTTGACATCAATCGTAGCAGCTACACCTGAGTTGGTTTCTAAGGCGCTGACATGGAGCAAACCATCGGCATCCACCTCAAAAGTCACGCGGATGCGGGCAGCCCCAGCAACCATCGGCGGAATACCACGCAACTCAAAGCGCGCCAGAGATCGGCAATCAGCCACCAAATCACGCTCACCTTGCACCACATGAATGGCCATGGCGGTTTGACCATCTTGGTAGGTGGTGAATTCTTGGGCTTTGGCAATCGGAATCGTGCTGTTGCGCTCTATAACCCGCTCTACAATCCCGCCCATGGTTTCCAGGCCCAGCGATAGCGGAATCACATCGAGTAATAAAATACCCCCGTCTGCAATGTTACCGGCCAGTTGATTGGCTTGAATAGCAGCGCCTAAAGCCACGACTTCATCTGGGTTCAAATTGGTGAGGGGCTCATGGCCCATGAACTCGGCTACGGCGCGGCGTACAGTCGGCATACGTGTGGAGCCACCTACCATCACCACGCCCAATACCTGGCTTGGTATTACCTGAGCATCTGCTAGAACCGTTTGAAGGGCAACTAAGGTGCGGTTAATCAAGGGTTGAGCCAGTACTTCAAGTTGATGGTGGCTGAGCGTACGATCTAGGGCATGGTCATCAAGTTCAGCTCGGTATAACACCGTATCATGGCTGCTCAGGCTTTCTTTAGCCGCCCGCGCAGCCATTAGCACAGACCGTTGGTCGTGCGGGCTTAGGCTTGTGATGGTTCTGGGTTCAATGGCCCAAGCAGCGATGGCTGCATCGATGTCATCACCTCCCAAAGCGGCATCCCCACCTGTGGCAATGACTTCAAAAACGCCTTTGGTGAGTTTCAAAATAGAAACATCAAAGGTGCCTCCGCCTAAATCATAGACAACGTAAAGCCCCTCACTGGCGTTGTCTAAACCATAGGCCAGAGCGGCAGCGGTGGGTTCATTGATGAGGCGCAAAACTTCAATGCCGGCGAGTTTGGCGGCGTCTTTCGTCGCCTGACGTTGGGCATCATCAAAATAGGCGGGTACTGTGATGACAGCACCCCATAAATCTGAATTAAAGGTATCCTCAGCACGGTAGCGGAGTGTGGCCAGAATTTCAGCGGAAATTTCAACGGGTGTTTTCACGCCCGCACGGGTATGAAAAGCCAAGGTGCCAGGTTGGTGTTTCCGTTCGTAAGAAATCTGGGCGGGTTGTTGAATATCCGACTCAGCGCGCCCCATAAAGCGTTTGATGGAAACAAAAGTTTGCACAGCATCAGTGGCCTGATATTCAAGTGCGCTATGACCAACTTGGGTCCGACCTTCAGGGGTATAGCGAACGGCAGAGGGCAACAGTACGCGCCCTTGCTCGTCGGGTAAGCATTCGGCTATACCGTTGCGAACAGCGGCTACTAAAGAATGGGTGGTGCCTAGATCAATGCCCGCTGCAATTCGGCGTTCATGGGGGTTGGGTGTTTGTCCAGGTTCGGATATTTGTAGTAGAGGCATACGGATGTGGGCCTTAAGGAAAACGGGTTTGAGTGGCGGTGAGCGCCGTATGACGTTGATTAAGGTCTTGTAAAAATTTATCGATAAACATCCAGGCCCGCACTTGCTGGGCTGCCTTTGTAAAATCAGAGTCCATGTCTAGGAGTTTTTCTACGAGAGCATGGATATTGCTTGCGGCTGACTCCACAGTTCGATGCAAGACCTGTAAGACGGCAGGCTCACTAGATTCCTCTAATGCTTCACGCCAGGCCATTTGCTGCATTAAAAACTCTCTTGGCATCTGGGTGTTATCTTGGGTCTCGATATCAATGCCATGGAGTTTGCAAATGTAGGCCGCACGCTGAATGGGGTGTTGCAATCGGCGATAGGCCTCATTGATGCGCATCGACCATTGCATCGCTATGCGTTGTGCTGCGGCCCCTTGACCCGCAAAACGGTCGGGGTGTGTATGCAGCTGCATTTGATGCCAGCGTTGATCCAGTGCCTGCTGGTCGATGCCAAATCGTCTAGGCAAACCCATGAGGGTGAAATCATCATCCGTGAGGTTCATGGGTGTAAAAGAGTTAGCAGACTTACTTTCTCAAACACGAAATGATTCTCCGCAACCACAGCGATCTTTTTCTCGAGGGTTATGAAATTTGAAACCCTCATTCAGGCCCTCGCGGACAAAATCAAGTTCAGTGCCGTCAATGTAAGGAAGGCTTTTGGGGTCTACCAGAACCTTCACTCCATGGTCTTCAAACACATGATCTTCGGGTGCGATTTCATCAGCATATTCAAGTTTATAAGCCAGGCCAGAGCAACCGGTGGTTTTTACCCCCAGTCGAACGCCTACACCTTTGCCGCGGCGTGTGATATAGCGACTGACGTGTTTAGCGGCGGCTTCAGTCAGGGTAACAGGCATAGCAGGGGTTTGGTGAATTGGTGATTAAGAGGGGCTTAACTCAGTGACTTTGGCACTGGCTTTGGCTTTGTAGTCATCTACGGCGGCTTTGATGGCATCTTCAGCCAAAATAGAGCAATGGATTTTGACAGGCGGCAAAGCCAGTTCTTGAGCAATATGCGTATTTTTGATGGCTAGTGCTTCATCCAGACTTTTACCCTTAACCCATTCGGTCACAAGTGAGCTAGAAGCAATGGCAGAGCCACAGCCATAAGTTTTGAATTTGGCATCCTCAATCAATCCGGTTTGGGGGTTGACTTTGATTTGCAATTTCATCACGTCGCCGCAAGCGGGCGCGCCGACCATACCGGTGCCAACGCTGTCATCACCTTTATCGAAGGTGCCGACATTGCGAGGGTGTTCGTAGTGGTCAATTACTTTTTCGCTGTAAGCCATTTGTATTCTCCGATTAATGTGCTGCCCATTGAATTTGGGAAAGATCAATGCCGTCTTTGTACATTTCCCAAAGCGGCGAGAGTTCACGCAAGCGCGCAACTCGGTCTTGCAATAAAGCGATGGCGGTGTCAATTTCTTGCTCAGTAGTGAAGCGGCCAATCGTCATGCGTAAGCTAGAGTGAGCCAACTCATCACTACGGCCCAAGGCACGCAAAACATAGCTAGGCTCTAGCGAGGCTGAGGTACAAGCTGAGCCAGAGCTCACAGCCAGCTCTTTAACACCCATGATGAGTGACTCACCTTCAACATAATTGAAGCTGATATTTAAATTGTGGGGAACTCTGTGTTCTAGATCGCCATTGATAAAGATTTGTTCAATATCTTGCAAACCACTGAGTAAACGCTGTTGAAGTTGGCGGATGCGCGCATTTTCTGCATCCATTTCGAGCCGAGCAATACGGAAAGCTTCGCCCATGCCGACAATTTGATGTGTGGGTAGTGTGCCTGAGCGCATACCGCGCTCGTGGCCGCCACCATGCATTTGTGCTTCTAAACGCACACGAGGTTTACGTCTGACATACAGGGCCCCAATACCTTTGGGCCCGTAGGTTTTATGAGATGCCATGCTCATTAGATCAATGGGCAGGGTTTGCATATCAATAGCGACTTTTCCTGTGGCTTGTGCCGCATCCACATGAAAGATGATACCTTTCTCACGGCATAAGGCACCGATAGCCGGTATGTTTTGAATCACGCCAATTTCATTATTGACGAACATCACCGAGATCAAAATGGTATCTGGGCGAATCGCAGCGGTAAGCGCATCGAGATCGACTAAGCCGTTGGGTAGTACATCCAGATAAGTGGCATCAAAGCCTTGACGTTCGAGTTCACGTACGGTGTCGAGTACAGCCTTGTGCTCGGTTTTAACAGTGATGATATGACGCCCACGCGATTGATAAAAGTGCGCCGCACCTTTGATGGCCAAGTTATTGCTTTCAGTTGCGCCGCTGGTCCAGACAATTTCACGTGGATCGGCGCCTATGAGCTGGGCAACTTCTTCTCGTGCTTTTTCAACGGCTTGCTCGGCCTCCCAGCCCCAAGCATGGCTGCGCGAAGCAGGATTGCCAAAGTGTTCAGTGAGCCATGGAATCATCGCTTGAGCCACTCTAGGGTCAACCGGATTCGTGGCGCCGTAATCCAGGTAAATGGGTAAATGAGGAGTCATATTGGCAATCTGAGTTTATTTGGAAGAAAACGAGCCGAAGTTAAATACGGAGTTTGCGCCGGTGATTTTGATAGGTTTGACGACGGGGGTCGATGAAATGCCGCGTTGAAGGGCTTTTTTGCTACTTAGAACAAATCCTTTGGCAATTTGTTCATCTACCAAATGCTTGAGGGAAATGGCATTGAGATGTTCAAACATACGGGCATTCAAGCCTTCCCACAAGTCGTGGGTCATGCAGCGGCCGCTATCTTCGCCCATGCAGTTTTCCTTACCCGCACAACCCGTGGCATCGATGGGTTCATCTACCGCCAAAATAATGTCCGCCACTGAAATGGCATCAGAATCACGGCCGAGCGTGTAGCCACCGCCTGGCCCGCGCATACTATCAACCAATGATTGACGGCGTAGCTTGCTGAATAACTGCTCAAGGTAGGATAGCGAAATATGTTGTCGTTCGCTGATGGCTGCTAGTGTCACCGGCCCATGGGGTACACGCAGCGCTAAATCAACCATGGCGGTTACAGCAAAACGTCCTTTGGTGGTGAGTTTCATAGTGAGCTTCGAATAGGGAATTCAAATGAATGGCAATAACTTGACAAATTTACTCAAGTATACCGGATTTCCCTAATGTTTCCTCATGTAGATTCAGAATTTTGCAATCGTTCAAATCGGGTGCGTAGTGTTTCGGGGGTGTCTGGGATGGATGGATTAATGGGAATGCAATCCACAGGGCATACCTGGCGGCATTGGGGCTCGTCAAAATGGCCCACGCATTCGGTGCAGCGGTCTGGGTCAATGATATAAAAATCAGCGCCCATTGAGATGGCTTGATTGGGGCACTCAGGCTCGCATACATCACAATTGATGCATTCACTGGTGATCATCAGGGCCATGTTGAACTCCGTTGGGTAATTTGCGCTAATACTGCAGGGGATACCCATTTCGAAACATCCCCACCCAGCATGGCAATTTCACGTACATATGTGCTGCTGATAAATTGGTGCTTATCAAGAGGGGGGAGAAACACCGTTTCCACATTCGGCAAGATCTGACGATTGAGGCCGGCCATTGAATATTCATAATCAAAATCTTGGGAGCTGCGCACGCCTCTCAACAATACATGGGCACCTTTGTCTTTGACTACATCACTCAACAAGCCTTCAAAGGCTAAAACGCCTACACGCGGCATGGTTGCACAAGTGGATTGAACCATATCAAGGCGCGTGGGTAAATCGAATAAGGTACGTTTATGGTGACCGTTGGCCACGGCCACCCAGACCCAATCAAATAGAGCTATGGCCCGAGAGATTAAGTCTTCATGGCCTAGGGTAATGGGATCAAATGTCCCGGGAAAAATGGCCACAATGGGATTAGATTTCATGCGACGAAGAAGGAGAATGATCGGGGCTTACGGTCTTTTGCCATAAGTGGGCATGTACCGCTCCTGCTTTGATATGGCGGTATAAATTCAAATCATAGCGTAAACCTTCTTGAGCCGGCCACGCATAGGGTGATTCTAAATACACCCAGCCGCCTGGAACAGCCGCTTGGGCACCTGCTTGCAAGGCAGCTGCAAACGCATCAGACTGAAAAGGAGGGTCAAGTAAGACCAATTGGGCTTGTGCTGGGTGCTTTTTGAGCCAATTAAGAGCATCAGCTTTGATGGCTTGAACCTGCGAGGCTTTGAGTCGGGTAATGTGTTGCTGATGCAATTGATGTAGGTGGGGGTCAGTTTCTATTAAAAAAACTTGCTTTGCACCGCGTGAAGCAGCTTCTAGCCCTAAGGCCCCAGTACCTGCGAAAGCATCTATCACCAACCACCCCTCTAGCTGTTGCCCCAGCCAGTTAAATAGGGTTTCACGTACACGCTCAGGGCTGGGTCTTAGGCCCGGTTTATCGGTTACGCGCAGTTTTGTGCGTTTCCAAATTCCACCGATTAAGCGTATATCGCCCATGGTTCAACTGCGGTTCTTAGCGCCGAACGGTGATGCCATGGGCAGCCATTAAGTTCTTGGCTTGTTCAACCGTGTATTGACCATAGTGAAAAATACTGGCTGCAAGTACCGCATCCGCCCCGCCTTGCTGAATTCCCTCTACCAAATGCTCTAGGTTGCCCACGCCACCTGAGGCAATCACCGGTACGGAAACCGTATCGCTGACGGCACGAGTGAGCGCCAAATCGAAGCCGGATTGCCTACCATCGCGATCCATGCTGGTGAGTAAAATTTCTCCCGCACCGAATTGCGCCATTTGAGATGCCCAAGCAACGGCATCCAGCCCTGTATTTTTACGGCCTCCGTGGGTATAAACATCCCATCCTGGGCCTCGCAACTGAACTTCTGCTTCAGTGCGTTTCTTGGCATCAATCGCCACCACAATGCATTGAGCACCATAACGATCAGATGCTGCCCTTATGACTTCGGGTTGAGCCACAGCCGCCGAGTTAAAGCTTACTTTATCTGCACCCGCATTGAGCAGTCTGCGCACATCTTCTACGGTGCGAACACCGCCCCCGACGGTTAAGGGAATGAATACTTGTGAGGCTACGGATTCAATGATGGGTAAAATTAAATCGCGCCCATCCGATGTGGCGGTGATATCCAAAAAAGTGAGTTCATCAGCACCTTGTTCGTTGTAGCGCTGAGCAATTTCAACGGGATCACCGGCATCGCGCAATTCTACAAAATTCACACCCTTCACCACACGGCCACCCGTGACATCGAGGCAAGGAATGATGCGTTTGGCCAGCATAGTAGGTTCCGATCAAAACAAGGGTGAAGCGATGATCATCATCACTGCTCTAGCAATTCATCAGCGCGTACTTGTGCCGCAGAAAAATCGAGTGCACCTGTATAAATAGAGCGTCCGCAAATCACACCCTCAATGCCCTCGCTTTCAACTGCGCATAAAGCTTCAATATCGGCCATGCTCGACAAGCCACCCGAAGCAATCACGGGTATGCTCAAGGACTGAGCCAGCTTCACCGTTGCATCAATATTGATGCCGCTGAGCATGCCATCGCGCCCGATGTCGGTGTAGATGATGCTTTCAACCCCGTAATCTTCAAACTTATGCGCCAAATCAATGACTTCATGGCCAGTGAGTTTGCTCCAGCCATCGGTGGCTACTCGGCCATCTTTGGCGTCCAGGCCAACAATAATATGACCGCCAAAGGCAGAACATGCGTCGTGCAAAAACCCCGGGTTTTTCACGGCAGCGGTACCAATAATGACATAGGTAATGCCAGCATCAAGGTAGCGCTCGATAGTATCTAGATCTCGAATTCCACCACCTAACTGAACGGGTATGTCATCACCGACGGTGCGCAAAATACTTCGAATGGCACTTTCATTGACCGGCTTGCCGGCAAATGCACCATTCAAATCGACCAAGTGTAATCGGCGTGCGCCGGCATTGAGCCAGCGTTGCGCCATTTCGGCCGGGTTGTCACCAAAAGTGGTGCTGTTATTCATATCACCTTGAACAAGGCGGACACAATGACCATCTTTCAGGTCGATAGCAGGCATCAGCAGCATGGCTGGAAAGTACAGTGAGGTTGAAAAAAAAGCCTGTTATGCAGGCGGCGGGAAAACATGTTAAGGTGACCAAGTCAGGAAATTTTGGAAGAGCTGTAAACCACACTCAGCGCTTTTTTCGGGGTGAAATTGGGTGGCAAAAATGTTGTCCCGAGCAATCGCTGAGACAAAATCAGTGCCGTATTCTGTTTGGCTAGCCACATCCGCATCCCGCTCGGGATCGGCATAATAGCTATGCACAAAGTAAAACCAAGAATGATTTGGAATATTTGCCCACATAGCGTGTTTGGTATCGCGCTGTTTAACTTGATTCCAACCAATTTGAGGGATTTTATAGGGCTCTGCCAGATCTTGGTGGGGCTGGTTGAATTGAAAACGTCTGACTTTGCCTTGAACCAAACCCAGCCCGGGGGTATCTTGTTCTTCCGAGTGCTCTAGCAACATTTGCATACCCACACAAATACCCAGTAGGGGTTTTTGGGTAATCGCATCAAGCACGGCTTCACGTAAGCCAGATTGGGTTAATTCATGCATACAATCACGCATAGCCCCTTGGCCAGGCAAAATCACCCGCTCAGCCCGATCAACATCGTTGGGGTCTTGGGTAACGATGACTTCGTAGGGGGTATCAAAGGCCGCACGCATGGCCGCTTGAGATACGGACTTTAAATTTCCCATGCCGTAATCAACTACAGCGATCAAAGGCTTCATGCTAGAGCAAACCCTTGGTGGATGGGATAAGCTGCCCCATACGCGTATCAATCGTCAAGGCCATACGCAATGCGCGTGCAAAAGCTTTGAAAATGGTTTCGCACTGGTGATGAGCGTTTTCACCCTGTAAATTGTCAATGTGCAAAGTGACACCTGCATGGTTCACAAAGCCCTGGAAAAATTCATAAACCAGTTGTGTGTCGAGTGCGCCTATCATGCCCGCTTTGAACTGTACACGCATATGCAAGCCGGGTCTACCTGAAAAGTCAACCACCACACGCGACAAGGCTTCATCTAAGGGAACATAAGCATGACCATAGCGGCAAATACCCTTTTTATCCGCAACCGCTTTTGCCATGGCTTGACCTAGGGTGATGCCGATGTCTTCTACGGTATGATGGCCATCAATGTGTAAATCGCCGACCGCATGAATATCTAAGTCAATTAGGCCGTGGCGGGCGATTTGATCCAGCATGTGATCCAGGAAGGCAATGCCGCTGTTTAAGTTGGCTTGTCCCGTGCCATCTAGATTCAGCCGAACCCGAATTTGAGTTTCAGAGGTGTTGCGTTGCACCTCGGCAATGCGCACATGGTTAGGGGCTGCTGTCATTTCAAGCGCTTTTCATCCGTCAAAAAAATATTTTTGTATTATAGTCGGTGATTTTCAATGGGCGGTCAGGGTAGCCTCAAGTGCTAACAACATTCGAGTATTTTCCTCAGGCGTGCCAATTGTAATACGCAAACAATCGGATAACAATGGGTGTATGCCCGATACATTTTTAATTAAAACTCCACGGGCCCGCATTCCAGCATAAACAGCTGCAGCGCCCGGATGTCCGACACGCAGTAAAAGCATGTTAGCTTGGCTTGGATACACGCGTACATTGGCCCATGCTTCTAGGATAGAGCTGAGTCTTTCTCGCTCTTGCCGTATCAGCATGGCTTGTCGGGAGTATTCAGCTGTATGCTCTAGCGCAAATAAGGCAGCTTCAGTATTGAGGGAACTGACATTAAAGGGGGGGCGTAATTTCTCTAATTCGTGAATAAACACTGAGGGCCCCATCACATAACCTATACGAACACCTGCCAGCCCAAATTTACTGAGAGTACGCATCACCAACACATTTTCATAGCGGGTGAGGCGGTCAAGCGAATGACGCTGAGCAAAAGGTTGATAGGCTTCATCCATAACCACCCAACCCGGGGCTGCTTCAATAATCGCATCAATATCGGTATCAGACCACAAGTTAGCAGTAGGGTTATTGGGATAGGCTAACCAAATCAAGGCGGGTTGATGCTCGGTGATAGCTTTCAGCATAGCCCCGAGATCGAGTTCAAATTCAGCGGTGGTGGGAACCCCGACAAAGCGTACACCTTGAAGCTGAGCGCTCATCTCATACATCACAAACCCGGGTAGCGGAGCGAGAATAACGGCTCCAGGTTGCGCATGTGCGAGAGTAAGTAAGGTGATGAGTTCATCCGAGCCATTACCTAACATTAATTCGCACTGAGGAGGTAAATGTGCATGCTGTGCCAGCGCTTGTTTGAGCATTTGTGTGCGTTCAGCCGGGTAGCGGTGTAGGGCTACTTGACCAAGGCGTTGCCCCAGCTCTTGCTGCAGTTCAGGTGCGAGAGCATAAGGGTTCTCCATCACATCAAGTTTGACCATGCCCGTGCTGGGCTGCACGCTGTAAGCGTGTAAATTTTGAATATCAGTGCGTAAAAAGCGCTCAATGCAGTCAGTAGAGGTGGGCATATCCAAAATTCGATGAGGGTGGATTAGGATTGCAGTCGCATTTCAGCCGCTTGAGCGTGGGCTTGTAATCCCTCGCCGTAGGCTAACTCAGCGGCTATAAGGCCCAGCTGCTGAGCACCTGCTGGGCTCACTTCAATCAAACTGCTGCGTTTTTGGAAATCATAGACACCCAGTGGGGAGGAAAATCGTGCTGTTCCGGAAGTGGGTAATACATGATTGGGTCCTGCGCAATAATCGCCTAGGCTTTCACTGGTGTAGGCTCCCAAGAAGATGGCACCTGCATGCCGTAATAGGGGCTCCCAGCGTTGAGCATCGTGGCTAGAGATTTCTAAGTGTTCCGGAGCAATGCGGTTACTGATAAGGCAGGCTTCTTCCATGCTGCGAGTGTGTATGAGGGCTCCTCGGTCATTCAAGCTTTTAGCAATAATTTCCTGGCGCGGCATGGTGGGCAATAAATGGTTGATTGAAGCTTGCACTGCATCTAGATATGCGGAATCAGGACATAGCAAAATGCTTTGTGCCAGTTCATCATGTTCTGCTTGGCTGAATAAATCCATGGCCACCCAATCGGGTGGGGTAGTGCCATCAGCTAGAATCAGAATTTCGCTCGGTCCCGCAATCATATCAATACCCACTACACCAAATACTCGCCGTTTGGCGCTGGCTACATAGGCATTTCCGGGCCCAGTAATTTTGTCAACTTTGGCGATGCTGTCCGTGCCCCAAGCCAAAGCAGCAATGGCCTGTGCCCCGCCGATGCGGTAAGCCTGGGTGACTCCAGCCACATGAGCAGCGGCTAAAACCAGTGGATTGGCTTGGCCATGGGGTGTGGGGACCACCATCACAATTTCAGCCACTCCGGCTACGTGGGCTGGAATGGCGTTCATCAGTACACTGCTAGGGTAGGCCGCCTTGCCCCCAGGTACATAAATGCCCACACGATCAATGGGGGTTACTTTTTGACCTAATAAATTGCCTTGGCTGTCACGGTATTGCCAACTTTGACCAGTGTGCTGCTTTTGTACTTCATGGTAGCTGCGAATACGATTAGCCGCCAAAGTCAGGGCATCGCGTTGAGCAGAAGGTAAACCCATATATGCCGCTTTGAGTTGCTCGCTTGACCAGACTAACTCAGCAATTGAGGCGGCATTCAAGTGATCAAACTGGCGAGTGTAGTCGAGTACTGCTTCATCCCCACGAAGCCGGACATCGTGTAAAATTTTGCTCACTCGTTGTTCAATGGCATCGTCAGTAGCGGATGACCACTGCAGGCGCGTTTGCAGTTGCATATCAAAATCAGGTGAGGCAGTTGATAAGCGCAAAGGGCTTGCTTGCACAGACATGATTTATTCTACCTTCGCCGAAATGGCCATTGAAAAAGCATCCATCAAGGGGCGCAAAATGGGGGCCTTACGCTTGAGTGCGGTTTGGTTGACGATCAATCGAGAGGATATATCCATCACGTGCTCGACTTCGATTAAGTGATTGGCTTTGAGTGTATTGCCCGTAGAGACCAAGTCCACAATTGCATCGGCTAAACCCGTCAGGGGGGCCAGCTCCATGGAACCATAGAGCTTGACTAAGTCAACATGCACACCTTTATCTGCAAAATGATTGCGGGCGATGGTGGTGTATTTGGTGGCTACACGGATGCGGGAGCCATGCCGGACAGCGGCTGCATAATTGAAATCATTGCGGGTGGCCACACTCATGCGGCAGCGGGCAATATTTAAATCAAACGGCTGGTATAAATCAGCCCCCCCGTGTTCAAGCAATATATCTTTGCCAGCTACGCCCAGGTCAGCGCCGCCGCATTGCACGTAGGTGGGCACATCGGATGCTCGGACCAGAACAACCCGCACATTGGGTACGTTAGTACCCAAGATCAACTTGCGAGATTTTTCAGGGTCTTCTGCGACTTGAATGCCGGCCGCAGCCAATAGAGGGAGTGTCTCTTCAAATATTCGCCCTTTAGATAGTGCTAAGGTAATCACATTAAATCCCCCAGGTTTTTCACGCGCTCAATGTCTGCTCCTAAAGCTTGTAGCTTTGCTTCCATGCGATCATAACCACGGTCGAGGTGATAAATTCGATCCACGCATGTTTGTCCTTCGGCAACCAATCCAGCGATGACCAAACTGGCTGATGCGCGCAAATCTGTCGCCATCACGGTAGCACCTGAAAGCTGTAAAACACCTGTGACTATAGCCGTATGGCCTTCGACATCAATCTGAGCCCCCAAGCGTATAAGCTCATTCACATGCATGAATCGGTTTTCAAAGATGGTTTCAGTGATGCGGGCAGTGCCTTGTGCAATGGCATTCACTGCCATAAACTGGGCTTGCATATCGGTAGGAAATGCGGGGTATTCACTGGTACGAAAGCTCACGGCTGATGGTCGAGCGGTTGCTTGAAGGCGAATTCCATCCTCATGCTCAGATATGTGGGCGCCGGCTTCGGTGAGTTTATCCAGAACTGCTTTGAGGTGATCAGCGCGTGCGCCTTGTAAAAAAACATCACCACCCGTGGCTAATGCTGCGCATAAAAAAGTACCGGCCTCAATACGATCAGCAACTATACGATGTCCTTCTTGACCATTCATTTGGCGGGGGGCATGCAGCTGATCTACACCTGTGATACGCAGGCGGCTAGAGCCTATGCCATCAATTTGTGCGCCCATACTTAGCAGCATTTGAGCGAGATCGGTGACCTCAGGTTCTTGAGCGGCATTTTCAAGCACAGTCTCACCTTTAGCTAGTACGGCTGCCATGAGTAAATTTTCTGTCCCTGTTACGGTGATCATATCCGTGGTGATATTGGCACCATGTAAGCGCCCATCGGAAGTAGGAACATGCGCATGAATGTATCCATGCTCGACCGAGATAACGGCACCCATAGCCTCTAGGCCCCGAATGTGTTGATCAACAGGGCGGGAACCAATAGCGCATCCACCGGGTAATGAGACTCGTGCGCGTCCCCAGCGCGCGAGCAATGGGCCTAAAACCAAAATGGAAGCTCGCATGGTTTTAACCAAATGATAGGGTGCTTCTGGTTCTTGAAGTTGCGAGCAATCGAGCTCAATGCCGTCAGCCTCTGTGGGATGATCCTTTACCTCTACACCCATATGGCCTAGCAGCTTCATCATGGTTTTAACATCGTGAAGCTGCGGTACATTGAGCAACCGAACGGGTTCTGTCGTCAGTAAAGCAGCGCATAACTCGGGTAATGCTGCATTTTTTGCGCCGGCAATCGAAACATTACCATGTAAGCGGCGTCCACCACGGATAAGAAGTTGGTCCACAATCAGTTTCAGTTTTAGGTATAAAACCCTATCAGGGTTTGGCGTTAAAGAATTCGTTAAGTGGGTTGATTTTGAACGCTTTGCCACTCATCGGGCGTATAGGTTTTCATCGAAAGAGCATGAATCTGTTCGCGCATACGATCGCCTAGGGCTTGGTATACCAATTGGTGCCGAGCAATACGGCTTTTGCCTTCGAAAGCAGGTGCAACGATGGTGGCAAAGAAATGGCGGCCATCGCCATCAACCTGCAACCAATCGCATGATAAATGGTTTTGGATGTAACTGCGGACATCCTCGGGGCTTGGGTTTGTCATAATTGATATGGATTTTACGCGCGAATTTTGTAGCCTCTTGCCAAAAGTGTCAGGGCAAAGGCTGAAACGCTGATGAGCACAGTCGCTACTATGGCCAGACTGATCCAGGGGGAAACATCTGACCGTCCTAGAAAACCAAATCGAAAACCATCGACGAGGTAAAAAAATGGATTGAGATGGCTGACGGCTTGCCAGAAGCTTGGCAAAGAATGAATAGAGTAAAAAACACCTGACAAGAAAGTCATGGGCATAATGACGAAATTCTGGAACGCAGCCATTTGATCAAATTTATCCGCCCACAGGCCTGCAATCAAACCTATCGTGCCCAGCAAAGCGGAGCCGAGCAGGGCAAAGGTGAGGACCCAAATAGGGTAGGGCCATAACAAATGGCTGAACCACAAAGTGATCAGCATGACGCCCAACCCCACAACCAGCCCTCTAGCCATCGCTGCACCAACGTAGGCAATAAACCAAGCGGTGTATGACAAAGGAGAAAGCAAAACAAAAATCAAATTTCCTGTGATTTTGCTTTGAACTAAGGAGCTACTTGAATTGGCGAAGCTATTTTGCAAAATGCTCATCATAATGAGCCCGGGAACTAAAAACCCAAGGTAGGGCACTTCAGCATAGACCTGAACATGCTTGTCGAGAACATGCCCAAAAATCAGAAGGTACAACAGCGCCGTTAGCACTGGTGCGGCAATCGTCTGAAAGCTTACTTTCCAGAAGCGTAAAACCTCTTTACGCAATAAGCTGTCGGTTCCGGCTAGTAAATGGTAGGGTTTCATGTTGAACTATGTGTTGCGATCGGGTGATTTAGAGGGGATTTTTGCATCCACTCCAGAAAGACATCTTCAAGGTCAGCGCGGGTAATTTCTAGATCATTAACAGTAATGCCATGGGTGCGCAGGGTGGCTAGAATTTGTTCCACTTCAATCGCGTCGTGGGCTTTGATTTGAACTGATTTGCCGATACGTCGCGCTTTGCCATGCAGGCTGTCGGGAAGATGGTCATGGGTTTGAAACCGCAACATGGTGCTGGAGGTGCTATGAAGCAAATCGGATGTTTTCTCAATGGCAATAAGTCGGCCTTCCTTAAGCATAGCAATGCGATTGCAAAGTGATTCTGCTTCCTCCAAATAATGCGTGGTGAGCAATACGGTGTGGCCTTGTCGGTTGAGTTTGGCAATGAATTGCCATAAGGTTTGGCGTAGCTCAACATCTACACCAGCAGTAGGCTCGTCAAGAACAATCACAGATGGCCGATGCACTAGGGCTTGCGCAACGAGAACTCGGCGCTTCATTCCCCCAGATAGTTGGCGCATATTGCAGTGGGCCTTATCGGATAAACCAAGCTCAAATAGAAGCTCATCAATCCAAGGATGATTATGCTTAAGGCCAAAGTAACCACTTTGTAGAACTAGGCATTCTCGAACCGTGAAAAAAGGATCGAACACCAACTCTTGAGGAACAATCCCCAGTGAACGACGTGCTTGAGTATATTGTTGCCGGACGTCAAATCCCATGACCTCGACTTTGCCTTGGCTGGCCTTGACTAGGCCGCCTAGTATGTTGATGAGTGTGGACTTGCCCGCGCCATTGGGGCCTAATAGGGCAACAAACTCGCCAGATTCGATATTCATCGAAACATCGATCAAAGCTTGGTGCGAATTTTGGGCGTGCGTATAGGTTTTGTTAACGGATTGAAAAGATAGGGCTGGTAGAGGCATGAAAAGTGGTGTAAGGTAGAAGCTGTTGATATCTTAGTATCGGAACTTAAAACAGCATGAATCAGCATTTGATAAAAAAATTGGCGTCGATTATTCCGTCTATGACTCAATTTCGAAGAGACTTACACGCTCACCCTGAGTTGTGTTTTCAGGAATATCGCACATCACAACGCATTGTAGACCAACTTCAACAATGGGGCATTGAGGTGCATACGGGAATTGCCGAAACGGGGGTTGTAGGTGTTATACGCAAAGGTTCAAGCTCACGAAGTATAGGATTGCGGGCCGACATGGATGCTTTGCCAATGACGGAGCAAAACCAATTTCAGCATGTCAGTCAATACTCAGGGAGAATGCATGCGTGTGGGCACGATGGACATGTAGCTATGCTACTAGCTGCAGCCTATTATTTGGCAACACAAGCGAAATTTGATGGCACGGTGAATTTAGTATTTCAACCTGCTGAAGAAGGTGGGGGTGGGGCGAGGCGAATGATAGAGGAGGGGTTGTTTGAGCGGTTGCCCATGGACCAAATCTATGCAATGCACAATTGGCCTGGCATACCCGAGGGGCAAGTGGCTGTCTGCGATGGCCCTATCATGGCCTCCAGCAATGAATTTCGCATAGTTATCACGGGTAAGGGGGGGCACGCCGCCTTACCGCATCTCGGCATAGACCCTATACTCATCGCTTGTCAACTGGTACAGGCCTTTCAAACAATTTTAACCCGCAATAAAAATCCCACAGATTCTGGTGTCATTTCTGTTACGACGATACACGCAGGTGAAGCTATTAACGTAATGCCTGAAGTCTGTGAATTACGGGGTACTGTACGAACATTCACCTATGAGTTGCTGGATTTGATAGAGACTAGAATGCGGGAATTAACTCAGCATATCTCTTCTGCCTACGGTACAGAGGCACAATTTAACTTCACGCGTAACTATCCGCCCACTATTAATCACGAAGATGCGGTTAGAAAGATCAGAAGCGTAGCCACCAATCTATGGGGTAGTAGTGGCGTACAAAACTTTGTTCCCACAATGGGTGCAGAAGATTTTAGTTTCTTTCTTCAAAAAAAACAGGGAGCGTACTTCATGATAGGCAACGGAGACGGTTCACATCGACAGCAAGGTCATGGCCTTGGACCTTGCCAATTGCACAACCCAAGCTATGATTTCAATGATGATTTGATTGCAAAAGGTGCGGCACTTTGGGTAGCGTTAGTGAATGCTGAGCTAACTTTATAGATTGTATAGAGTGGTAAATTTGACATTTAAGCAATGAAAAAGCGTTATAAGACTAAGGATAACCCTAAAAAAACTTGTCCAAAAAAAAGTGACTTTCATATAATTGTCATGTATATTGCTTATGGTATGAAGTAATGAGAAAGGATTGGTCAATGGGAAGCAATACTCAGCAAAAATTAGGTAAGGTTAGGCCACCTCGCGTTCAAATAACCTACGATGTCGAAACCGGAGGAGCTGCTACCAGCAAAACACTACCACTTGTAGTGGGTGTGATTGGCGATTTGGCGCCTGGTAGCGCTATCTCACAAGAAAGATTAGGTGATCGCCAGTTTGTCAAAATCAGTGAGGATTCTTTTGACAGTGTGTTGTCTTCATTTTGTCCCACGCTAGAATACAAAGTTCGCGACTGTACAAAGCCTGAAGGTGATGTACAGGTGGCATTGAAAATTAAATCGTTAGAAGACTTATCACCCGCCGGGGTGGCGATGGCTGTTCCCGAGGTGGCGGCTTTACTGGAAACTCGCGGCAAGCTTAACGATTTGCTAGCTAAGTTAGAAGGTAATGATAGACTTAACGAGCTTCTGTCGGAAATCGTTGCTAGCACAGATTTGCAGGATAGGGCAAAAAGTGAGCTTGAAAAGCGTAAAGCTCCTCTGCCATCGGAAAAGCAATAGAAATAATTGGAGTAGCTATGAATGGAAGTTTGGCTAAATTAATAGAATCTGCGCCTAAGCCTGAGGAAGCATCGGTCTTAGATCTGATCATTGAGCACGGGCGGATAGCTAGAGATCCCTTACGCACTAAAATGGCCAACGAAATGCTGGAAGAGTTTGTCGGGGAGGTTATAGAGGGCGGTGCTGAACTAAAGGGAAATTCAGCTGATTTAATTGCTAGGCGGATCGCTGAAATTGATCAAATGATTTCGGATCAGGTTAATGCAATTATGCATCACCCTAAATTTAAGGCGCTAGAGTCGACTTGGCTGGGTTTAAAAGATTTGGTCAAGAAGGCTGACAGTGCTCAGGATGTAGTAATTAAAATTATACCTGCTACCAAAGCTGAATTATTAAAAGATTTTCATCGAGCACCTGGTTTTGATCAAAGTACTTTATTTAAACTTATTTACGAAGAGGAGTTTGGTACTCTTGGTGGTTCACCTTTTGCTATTTTGGTTACTGATTTTAGTTTTGGTCGTGCCCCGCAGGATATCAGCTTACTTGAGGATCTATCTCATGTTGCTGCCGGCGCACACGCGCCATTATTGACTGCGGCTGACCCCAAGTTGTTTGACCTAGATAGCTTTACAAATTTGTCTGCGCCACGTGATATGGCAAAAATTTTTGAAAGTAATGAGCTCGCTGGATGGAGGTCATTTAGAGAAAGTGATGATTCTCGGTATGTCGTAATGACACTACCCAGGGTGTTAATGCGCTTACCATATGGCCCCAATACTACACCAGTAGAAGAATTTCGCTTTGTTGAGGATTTAAGCTCAGGTAATCATGAAGATTATTTATGGGGTAGTGCCGCTTGGTCATTGGCATCAAAAATCGTTGAATCATTCGGAGAGTATGGTTGGTGTGCGGCTATCAGAGGTGTAGAGGGTGGCGGGAAGGTTCAAGGGCTGCCGTTGCATAGCTATCGATCAGTTTCAGGTGATGTGGTTACTAAGTGCCCCACTGAAACTGCAATAACGGACAGGCGTGAAAAAGAGCTTAGCGATTTGGGGTTTTTGCCCTTATGTTATGCAAAAGGTACAGATTATTCCGTATTTTTTGGAGGACAAACACTGCATAAACCACCAATCTACACCACAGAAATCGCCCGCGCCAATGCAAGGCTCTCGTCGATGCTACCTTACATATTGGCTAGCTCAAGGTTTGCACATTTCCTCAAGACTATGATGAGGGACAAAGTGGGGGCATTCCAGTCAAAGGATACCATAGAAACATTTTTGAATCAATGGATAACCAAGTACGTGACCATCGATGATAAAGCCAGTCATGAGGTAAAAGCGCGTTATCCATTAAGAGAGGCAAGCATACAGGTTGTTGAAAATAAAGATCGGCCTGGTGCTTATTCCGCGGTTGTCTTTCTGAGGCCGCATTTTCAACTAGAGGAGCTATCAGCATCAATAAGATTAGTAGCGGAAATCCCTAAATCGTAACTGAGTTTAATTCAATTTAATCTAACTGAAGGATAAAAAAATGGCTATGTTTTTAAAACTTAAAATCGATGGTATAGCTGGTGAGATGGAAGATGAAAGCATCGAAGTATTCGATGCAAGCCATGGTGTGAGAATGCCTATGAACGAAGCCGGCAAACCAACATCTTCAGGTCTGAGGACCTATGGCTCTGCACAGCATGGAAATTTAAAGCTGACACTTGGCGTGTCCAAAGCGATACCAAAGCTGTTAGAGGCGTGCCATAATGGCAAGTTGCTTGAGGGGAATGTCACACTAACAGGGTCCAGAATGAGTGGTGGCAAGCAAGAGCCCTATCTTCTTTATACCCTAACAGATGCATTTGTATCAGGAATAGAATTAACGAATTCATTAGCAGAAAGTTCAGAGCAATCAGGTGCAGGTATTTTATTGAAGTACACCATGACGCTTGATTATAAATCTGTTAAATTAACAGTGACTAGCTTCGATGAAATGGGAATGCAGCAAGGATCAGTAGAAACGGGTGACTTGACGCGCAAGTCATAATAAAAACTTGACATCAACATGCCTCACAAGTTTTGTGAGGCATGTTAAACTATTATGGAGAAAGTTTTTCCGGAAATATTGACCAAATCCGACTCAATCGAAGAAGAAGTAAATCATATAATACGATCCATAATCAGGCTATTAAATACCAGAAACTTTGAAGAACTAAACAAATTTATACATGGCGGTAGAAAATATATTATGAGCTATGGGCTGCCTGATATATCGCATCTATCACTATCTGAGTCATCAGATATTAAAATTATCGTAAGATGCATACAAAACGCAATAGAGAGTTTTGAGCCTCGATTTCATCTCAGAGCTATAGAAATTAAGCATAATACTGATGAAAAATACAATTTCCTTGTGAGTTTACAGGGTAATGCAATTTTGCGTGATAAAAAGATAGCCGATCTTACATTTTCGGTCCCGATTATTCGAAGTTAAGATATGAATACTGGAATTGATGTATATCTGGAGGAGTTGCAGATAATTCGTTTTGAATTAAGAGAGTTTGCAAAGAAGTATCCTGAGCTGGGTAGTAAACTTGGAATGAGTGCTGCAGGAGAGATGAACCCAGATATACAATACCTTGTTGAGGCTATGGCTTATATATCATCTAGAATAAGAACAGAAATAGAATCAGCGCCTAGAGAATTAGCTCGTTTAGTTTTGCGACATGTGTCTCCTGAGATTATCAGAATGAAACCCTGTACGGGACTTGTAAGCATGAATATAAAGTATTCTGCGAGCCATAAAAGAAAAGAATTGCCGAAAATCAAACAATACTCAAGATTCAAAAATAAGTCTAGAGAAGGAGTTTCTATTTATCAAACGATTAGAGATGAGGTTATAGTTCCCTATACAATAAGGCAAGAGAAAGTGAATGAAATAAGTGATTTATGGCGTACTAAATCCTTGGAAATGAATGGTAATAATTTAAATATTTGTTTAGAGTGGTCAGCTAAAGATTTAATAGATATTAATGATAAATGTGATTTGAGATTTTATATTTCTGGGGGAAGAATTAAAGGGTATAAATACCTCCAGAAGATTGCAAATGGTTTCAGGCGATGTGATATTTATACACACAATGGAAACAAAATTGCAGTCCTAGGAAAAGAAAGCTTATTGTTTGAAATTGATAGTATTCTGACTGGATCTTATGAAGAAACATGGTTGGGTTTTGGGAGGGTGTTGGATCAATTAAGTTCATTTCGTGATACTATTCTGTTCTTTACGCTAAAGGGTGTACCCGTTGTCAGTGCTCTGAAAGGCATTGTTCTATCTTTAGAAATTGATTCTCTTAGTTCGGAAGAAAAGAGTTATTTATCATCGGTATTGATGATAAATACGTTCATTATTACAAATGAATATCAAATATCAAACATATTCGTGCCTGTGAGTGAGGCTAAAAGTGAAGTAATGATACCTAGACCAAATGATTCGGAGATGATCTGGGATGTAGTTCAAATTAATGAAGTAACATTGATGAAAGATGGTGTGGAATCACCTTTACTAAATGTTGAAGATGCCTTTATGAATGGTATAGATAACAAGTGGACATACTGGCAGGACTTCTCCAGATTAAAGCCTCTTTCTAGTTATTCATATGCAAGTAAGGGTATAAGATTGATCAATTTTAAGGCCGGTCATAAAAATACCTATATTAAGATAAATTGCAGTGCTTGTAACTGTGATATCCCTGAAAAGTTGAGTATTGGAGAAGTTTTTGTATGTGAGAATGATGAGATATCTGGTGAGTTAGTAGGTGAGTTCACGAAGTATAAATCAGGATTACACTCCGAAAAGGATTATTTTGATGTGTTTGATAGGTTTATCTCGTTTGTAAATAGTAAAGAGAAAGTATTGATCGATAAATTAAACTACGCATTACATTTATATGTTGATTGTGATGATGAATTGGCACATCTTTTTAAAAAGAACATTTTGGATATAAAAGATGAATTTAAAGCGGAAGCAGATGCGAATATCCCATATGGGACCTATCGCTTAGTCAGGAACTATAATATTATTCTTGACGGCAGTAGTGAACATAATGGTATTGGATTTATTTTATCAAGATATTTAGGTGAGGCGGTAAAAATTTTTCATGAGGGAGAGATGCCATACTGTATATCATTTAAATATGAAAAAGATTGGGCTTCAAAAAATTTAGAATGAGGGAGTTTCTAATGATAGACAGAAATTATAATTCACTCATAAGCAATGAATTAAGCTTTGCTGATCAGATATATCTATTAATGAGTAATGATATAGATAAGTTTCTCAAAAGAACTGCTAGATTTGATGATACATGGGAATTATTCTCTGACAAAAGCCTTTGTTTTAAGGGTGGCGATTACAAAGTTCTAGAATTCAACCAGTTGAAAAAAAAAATATGTGTTTCTCGTTTAACCTTCTTAGGTCTTGATGGGCTATTGCCTTGGACCTTTATTAATAGTAATTTAAATCATAAAGAAGATATCTTTGCTAACTGGATAGATGTTCTAAATAAAAGATTCTGGGAGTTAGATATATTGGCTAAATCTTATACCTCGAATGCACGTTTCCTTCTTCACAATATCCAAGCCTCAAAGATGATTGGCTCAGTAATAAGGCAGTTCTCAAAAACTAGTTTACTGCACATGCAAAAGAAGGGGAACCCGTCACAATTTGTTGATAAAAATAATAGCTTAACAGGTTATGATTTGTTTATAAATGAAAATCTTATAAAAGTTAGAATCAGCAATAAGAATTATGCTATTATTTCGGGCATGAAACATTTGGGTTCGAGATTCTCAATTGGTTCAAGTATTCCTATGAAGCTGGGTTCGATCTACAAAATTAAACTAAATAATCAAAACGATATAAGGAAAAACAGTACATACATATCTACAATCATTTCAAAAATAAAGGATAGGAATAATCTTGTTGCAGAAGTTAAGTTAGGTCTTAAAGGCTTCAACCGGATCAATGTTAAGTTTCCAGGTGAGCCGGAAGATGGATGCTTAGGTACTCAGTACTGTATACTAGGAAAGTACGCTCATTTGAGTAGTCATTCAAATTTATCAATATCGTATATCTTATAGGAGTTACTGATGGTATCGCAAACACATAACAACATTTCAACACTAAGACCCATAATCAAAAGATTAGATGCTGTGTGTTCCAAATACTTGAGTGAGGCAGCTGAACTTGCTTATAGCATGCATCATGAACAATTAAGTTTGTATCATTTCTTGTTGGTTCTATTGCAGAATCCCGTAGCTGAATCAACGAATTTATTTGGTTTGAACAGTGAGGAGCAAGAGTATTTAAGTATCAAAATAAAAACGATTCTAAAATCGATGCCATCTATAAATGGTATTACACCTTTTTTCTCTGAAAAATTAGTAGAATTACTCAAAAATTCATTTGTATTGGCATCTTTGGCATCATCAGGTAACCCTATCATTAACATAGATATGATCGTTGCAAATATTTTAAAGGATGACGAGTTAAAGGTTTTCTTACGAAAATCCTGTCCAGATATTCTTGCTAAAATAAATTCAATATCAGAATCAGATATCTCACTCGGTAGTACAAACTTCTCGAATTATTCAGAACCAAGTCAGCTACATGATCTTCCTTTCTTAGCAAGATTTACTGATGATTTATCATCAAAGGCTAAGGAGGGTAAAATCGAGCCTGTGGTTGGTAGATATCATGAAGTAGAACAGGTTGTTGAATGTTTAATCAGAAGGAGGCAGAATAACCCTATTTTAGTTGGTGAAGCTGGTGTTGGAAAAACCGCCATTGTAGAAGCATTATCACTCAAAATTGCGGCAGGAAATGTCCCAGAGATGCTTAGAGATGTCTCCATTCGTGTTTTAGACATAGGAGGCTTAAAAGCAGGTGCTTCACAAAAGGGTGAGCTTGAGTCTAGGCTTAAGTCAATTATGCTTGAGATTACAACCTGCCCACAACCAATTGTATTATTTGTTGATGAGATACACGCCTTCATGGGTTCGGCATCAACATCAGACAACATGGATATAGCTAATCTCATTAAACCTGAATTAAGCAGGGGGAAATTTCGCATAATTGGTGCAACGACATGGGCAGAGTATAAGAAATTCATTGAAAAAGACCCGGCATTAACACGCAGATTCCAACTAATAAAGGTAAATGAAGCCAGTGAAGAAGATACATTGGATATATTAACATCCATTTCTGAAACTCTTGAGCAGCATCATTCAGTTAAGATTACATATCAGGCAATGAGATCAGCCATTGAATGTTCAGTCCGCTACTTGCCTTCCCGTCAACTACCTGACAAAGCAATTTCCTTATTAGATACTGCATGCGCAAGAAGAAACTCTGAAAGATCTTCAAGACTTACAAAGATAAATCATCTCAATGAGCAAAGAAAATTAATTGAGAAACGGTGCGAAAATATAAGTAAAGACATAGATTTAGGTTTGAAGCATTTTGAAAATGACCTACTACAAAACAAATCGCAGATTATCAAGATCAATGATGAGTTAAAGGGGTTGGAAATTAAAGAGCATGAAGAAAGTATTCTTGTAAATCAAACTGATATTGCGTCTATCATATGTAGTTGGACGGGCGTACCTATAGAGCAAATTAATTCAGGACAATCTGATCGAATCCGTTTACTTGAAACACAACTTAAAGACCGCATCATTGGTCAAGTTGAGCAAATCGAGGTAATTGTTAACAAAATACGAACATATAGTGCAGGCATAGCAGATACAGAGAAACCCATTGGGGTTTTTATGCTTACTGGGCCAACCGGTGTAGGTAAAACTGAGACTGCTCACGCTATTGCTGAACTATTTTTTGGTAAGGACTCTATCACAAGCATTAATATGAGTGAATACCAGGAGGCTCACACCGTATCCAAATTAAAGGGAGCTCCAGCAGGGTATGTGGGCTATGGGCAAGGAGGTGTTCTCACAGAGGCTATCAGAAGAAGACCATATGGACTTTTATTACTTGACGAATTTGAGAAAGCTCATCCCGATGTTCAAAACCTTTTTTTACAAATTTTTGATAAGGGTTTCATAGAGGATTCAGAGGGTGTGTTTATTGATTTTACTTCTACTCTTATCTTGTTAACTTCAAATGCTGGATTTGATATCGGCCTGTATGATAGAAGTAAGGATTCGCTCGATAGATCTTTAAAATCACTTGATCTAGATACATGCTTCTCACAAGCTCTACTCGGTAGAGTGGAGGTAGTTCAGTTTAGAACACTTGACCTCGATGAGCTCATGCTTTTAGCTACTATGAAATTGAACAAATTAGCTGAAAGATTCAATAATGTGCATAAGCGAAATCTTGTTATAGGTGAGAGAATCAGTAGATTCATTGCCGAAATGGCTTATAACAGCCCTGAAGGTGGTAGGATTGTGCAACGTTTGATTACACAAAACATAGAGAAAAAAATTAGTGAGATGATATTGAGCATCATGGCTTCAGATGATTCGATGTCAAATATTGAGGTTGAATATGATGGTTCCGATATTTTGGTTAAAACTTGTTGAGATAATATTTTTATCTAAATCAGGAAGATCTCTAGCTAAGATTATTCTCGTTTCTCACGTGTTCTCCATTTGCGCAGGTTGCGTTTCTGCTGGTAAACTTCAAGCCTTATATTCAAGTGTAAAGAGTACATTGTTACCGATTCAAGAACTCAGAACGGTCACGATAACAACAACTGCAGACATGAATGAAAGTTCACCGGTTGCTTTAGATCTGTTGTTAGTGTATTCAGATGAGGCAAAAAAAATACTTGAAGATTTAACTGCTAATCAATGGTTTACACAGAAACAAGATATATTGAATCAGTTTCGTAAAGAAATTCAAATCTCATCATGGGAGATGATACCCTCACAGCGGTTGTCTAATCAAGAATTACAGAAAAGTAATGATAACTACATTTGCACCATAATATTTGCCAACTACAATAACTCTTTTACTAACCGAAGATCTATATCGGACGTTAAGGAAATGACAATTGTCATGAAGCGTAATAGTTTCTTGTTAAATTACTAAGATTATGTTAAACTTTGATAACAGACCTAATTCAGCAAAAGATCAGAAAAATATTCAGGGGGGTGTGGCGTGGACACAAGGTTTACAACTAATGCCACAACATTTTCAAGTTTCTGATCAATCTCTTCTTCAAGCAATTTGGCAGACATCTTATGCAAGCACTCATTTTTTTTGGGGCTTGCATAGTCTTTCGCTTGACAAATTAGCATTAAGCCAAAGAAAACTCAGAATACTACATGCTTCTGGTATTTTCAGTAATGGTGTCATATTCACTGTTGAGGAAAATGATATCCCTGATTATGATCTGGTTGCAGAAGATGGTTCATTGATTAGATACTCACTCAAAATCGAACGCACCTTGAATAACATGAAAAATAGTTCAGGTTCTTTTGAATTAAGCGGGCCAATTGAATGTTATGATAGTTTCGGGGCAGAGGACCCCATAGACATTTTTTTTAAAAGGCCTAAAATAACAGTTGATATTTATAATCCTAAAGATTCCAAGAATTTACATATACCATTTATTGAAATCAACTATCAGAATTTATCAGTAATTTCAACAGACTATCACCCTGCTTGCCCTTTAATAATAGTAAACAGTAAGCTTTGGGATAATATTACTGACCTTACAAAAAGGGTGAGAAACCAACTATTTCTGCTCTCGGTCGAGCCTTATCCTAATAAGATTAATAAAGATTATAACAATAATCTAGTCATTTTTATTTCGTCTATTTTGCCCCATCTCATGAGATTAGAAGGCGGTTTGGCATCAAGAAGTATGTCGCTTTCGGAAGTGTATAATACTTTACTATCATTAGTTGGGTCTATTTTGGCCTTTAACGCAAAGATCCCGAAATCGGTTCCTATTTATGATCACGAGGATCCATTCAATTCCATTATGAGTTTAGTAGGTTTGGTTGATCACATAGTCGGATCTTATGAATCAAATAAAACCGTTTGGAAGAGATTACCTGGGACTCCAAAAGACAGCTACTGGGTCTTTACAGTTGATGGGAATTTAAAGCAAAGATTAATTTTTTGTGTATACTATGATAATACTTCAATAAATACTGTATCAACATGGGTTGAAAAAGTTCTCATATGTTGGGAGTCTGACTACAATAAATGTAGAGAAACTAGGGTTAAGGGTTTACAAAGAGTCATCCTGAGAAATCCTCAATTTGTAGTATCATCAGAGGATTACCGCAACTATATTGCATTTGAAGTTGAAATTGAGATTCCCTATACATCCTCGGGTTCACAACAACTGGTTATTGAACGCCCAAGTTTAAGAACCTTAAGCATAGTTAGTAGTATTGAGATGATAATGGAGGTGGAGTAGTTGATGAAAACTAGCACATCGCTTACATCTATCTTCGATGGATTTGTAACCAGCTTTCAGCTACAACTTATAGATCTAGTTCAGACTATTTCCAGAGCTCATGATTCACCTACTAAGCAGTTGGGCTCATCCTTAGATCTCATCGGTGATGATAAGATTGATTTGTTCATTAATAATACCATTCAGGTGATTGAAAAGCTGTCTGCTGGCAAACAACGATATCAATTTCTAGACAATTCAAATCCTTTTGCCTATGCATTAGCGGCATGGTCTGATGAGATGTTAATTAGATATCTCAAGAGCGATAAAGAATTTAGGCACTCAGGAGCTATTGAGTACCATTTGTTTGGAACAAGAGAATCTGGTGAAAAGATTTTCGAACACATAAATTATCTTCTTGATTCTGAAACAACATCTGAGTTATTGGGTGTTTACCTGAAAATGATATCATTAGGGTATAGAGGATATTTGTTTCGTCGTGATAGCGATGAAGATTTAGAGTACTTAAACAGTCTTTATGATGATCTAAATTCTATAGCCCCTGATATTAATAACCAAAAGCTAGCTATAGGTAGTAAAAACGATCAACCGATATCTTTTAGTAAGAAGAGAGTTAAAGGCTTTCGATACTATACAGGCATAGTAGCTTTATTTGCCTTTTCTGCTATGTTTGGAATGTTGTATTTAAATAATAAGCAGTGGGACTTATCTGATTCTAATATAAACAAAAGAATACAGGATTTGTATTTGAAATATATTCCATCAAATTATAAAAATGACTCCTGAATCACTTTATAAAATTTTTCAAACGGGCTTCTCACTGCTGACGCCTGCCATTCCATATATTAGCGCCATATTGGTGATTTTTTTTATATTTATTGTGATAGGCGTGAGCGGATTTATAATATATTTTTTCTTTAAGAAGGCTCCTTATATTTTAAAGTCGGTAATTTGGTCATTAAAAGTTCTAAAGGAATATTTACTAAAATTTTCTAAAGATTTTGAGGCGAGGCAGACGAAAGAGATTCTCAAATTTTATAGTTTTAACTCCAAATTGCCTATCAGAATTTCCAAGGTTTTCGCAAATGTTTTATTCGGTATTACTATCTCGCACAAACGCAAATCATTCCCGTTAAGCATCATTATCGAGTGTTACAGCACCATTCCTATCTGTAAACTAGCCTATGACATTTCTCAGTTTCCATACATTGAGTTAGTCAATGATCAGTATAAATTATACATATCCTTGGAAAAACTTTCTTCTGATTATTTGGCTCTCCTATTTAAAGAACTTGAGTTGGTCTCGAAAAATAGTATTGTGGATGATATAGTATTCTTGGTCAATGAAACACATATAAGCTCTAATGTAAATAAAGATATTATTCGAGTTATATCTGAGATTAATTCAAAAGTTTCAACGTCAACTCCAATATCATTTATCCTAAATTCTAATCCGGCCTTCACAGAGGTCTTATTTCCGTTAACTAATGATTTAAGTCAAGGCAATGATCATTTGATTTTCTCAATATCAAATATCAACAAATCTTCTACATATACAGAATCAAAACTATGGATTGATGATATTGCGACTCGCGTTGTAAGTAAATTAGGTCTATCTAAGCCTGCAGATATTGACAAGGTTTTTGAACAATTTATGATTGGATACTATCACATTAGACGAGACTTTCTATCTTTCACTGAGGAGATATGTAATTCATCAGTTTTTAAAAAAGACGACGACTCCTGTATTTTCTTAAATGGATTAGCCCTTCATATATCGAAACCTGATTCATTAAGTAATGTTATTAACTTGATTGAATCTTTATCCCATTCAGGGCGTAGTAAAAGTTATTTCACGTCATCATCTAATTCTCTGAATAATAAATCAACAAATAAGTTGAATTATTTTTTGGGATTTGCCGTCTTTATGTTTGCTGTAGGTTCATTTAAATCATTCACAACAAGTCAGAATCATTTCAGAAGAATTAACACTGAAATACTAAATTCAGAATTTATTCGTAATGTCCAATACCCTGGCATAGAATACTTGCCCCAAATCATTTTGCAGAAGGAGTATCTTGATGCATATGACCCCACCTACTTGTTTATTCCCCACAGCTGGAATTCCCAGTCTCATAGATTTTTGTCTGAGTTTATAACCTATCATATGGCGGCGCATTCTAGAACCGCCTTGATTGCTCAAAATGATAAATGGCTATCTAGTAATGAAAGTCGGGACAGTATTGTCACTACAGAGAAAGAATTCAACAATGCTATGTCTGAATTGCAGCGCCTCGCTTTGTTAAGAGGTTTATTACAATCCATCGCAGAGCGTAAAGAAGAATCCGATATATCGTATCTCCAATTTTGGAGTCTTATCTATGATAATCCCAATAATACTCCCGAATCTAAAGGAGTAGACGGGAAGAATAAAATTCCACAGCAAATTCTTAGAAGTATACTCGAACTTCCACTCAACGAGATTATTAATGTATTTAATAAAAAAGTCAATACCATTGTCTCAGCGTTGATTAACTACCGTGTAAAACAATTGTATGTAAATAATATTTTTAAAAATAAGTTGCATAGTTTAATTGGTACCTTTAATCGTTTAAAGCAGGGATTTATTTTAACCAGTGAGGATATCAATTCAGTCAATGAATTTGCTCAGTTATTTGACATTTTGAATTTAACTGAAGAAGGTAAATTGATTTTGGGAGACGTTAAAGTTGCACAAGCTCAACACTATCTCTTTCTATCTAAATTGGTTGCAATGAATGTTATTACTTTAGATAAAGCGAACACATTATCTGAAGAATTTAGTGTTTTTCACCGAACTTTTCACAATGAATTGAAGAGTGCTACGCTCCCTGGAATTGGTATCATAATCAATGATTATTCTGTTGATATTCCCTATCTTCATACATCTGCCGGATTTAATGAATTCAGGAGGCTATGGAATTCACTCTTCTCACAACTCGGTATTTACAGGATTGATATTAAAACAAGTGATGAAAATAATAACCTAAAGAGAGCTTTGGAATCTTCTTCAGATATTTTCTCGCCTGTATTTTCTTATGCTGATATTCGTGATACGAGTCGAAACACTATAGGTTTCTTAGAATCTTCTTTAGGCTCTTTTGATGCTGTCATACGAGATTCTCTTGGCCGAATATTTCGTAAGGTTGTGCGATCAAAAATTGAGACTGCTATTAAGTCTGCATTATCTTCTACTAACGCATCAATTTTACCGCCGATCATCACAAATGATCTTGGTCCAGCATATGAAGGCACTGCTCTGAACAATACGCAGGAAATCTCTACCCTAATTCAAGTAGTTAAGTTATACAATGAATTTCTTGATGTAAATATGTATTTCTCAGTCCCTACTAAAAGTGAGGTAACTGATGTTATTTCGCAAAGAGTTAATCAGTTTCTTGACAATTCAAGAACAGACTTTATTAAACTTAATCTTCTCTCTAAGTTCATCGAAGATTCTAATCGGAAAATTAAGTTTCCTTTGCCAGAATCTGAGTCTAAAGCTGATTATCAATATTGGTTAAAGCAAAATTTTGACTCCATTGTTTCACAATTTTCTTCTAGATATAGTCAATTACAGCCATTAATTGAGCTATTACAATCATCAAAATCTTTTACTGTTAGTAAAATTTCTTCACAATATTGGAATAGTATTGGTGAAGCTATTGATCAATACAGAAGCAGTAAGGGACCATTTTATGAGATAGAGACTATATTGACATCTCTTACTGACATAGATTCACAGTCTGATTGTACCTTTCCAAAGCGAGAAATACTTGACGCTCATCCTTTGTTTCGAAGTGCCTACAGAGAAGCTAAGGATTTATTCACTAAGAATTGTAAAAATGCAAAATTAGATGCATCTTTAAGAATTTTCGAAGATTTTCTTGGTGAGTATAATTCCTCATACGCAAGACGCTTTCCATTTTCACAAAATCTGACTGCTAAACACATTACACGTGATGAGTTTCTTCTACTAAAGAAAAGATTTATCGAAATAAAGCCTCATTTAGAAAGGATGTCTGAATTTGTCGGACCTGAAGTTCAATATTTGTTGCGAAAGTTGCATGTGTTATTCTCAACAGTAGATCTTGATAAAGTTGATTCAACTTTGAAATTCAATGTCAAGGTTATCTCTAATCATTCAACTTCTATTCTTCCGCATCTGATTGAGCTTAAGCTCCAAGTGGGTGAGAAATTATATGATTTAAGGTCTGGTAGTCAATCAATCAATTGGATATTAGGAGATCCATTCAGTTTTACAATTCGTATTGCTCTCAATTCACCTTATGTTTTTAATACTTCATCTCCTAATAAACCTTTGTATTCAGTATCAACTGAAAAGACTTTAAGTTTTAAGTTTACTGATTTATGGTCCTTTCCAATGTTCATTCGTTTGTTTAGTGAATCAAGCACTATCAATGATGGTGGCAATTTCAAAATCACATTGCCAGTTGCTCTTGGTGATAAAACAAGCTCCGAGATTATTTATCTGAGCATTACAGATGCTTCAGGAAGTTTACCAATTCCATTATTTAATGGTATTGTCCCTTTCAAAATCACTGACAAACAAAGGACCTCTATAAATGTTAATTGAAGTTGACAATTCTATTTTTTTAAGGCCTATATCTGTAGATAGTGTTTGCGGTATTGAGATTGAATATCAACCTGAGTACATTGCTCTCAAGAAATTGAGGGTTCAGCAGCCAGATGATCTCCCTGATGGTGTTTGGAAAAGAAATATTACTAAGGTCAATTGGCAGGATATAGTTGATAAGTCATCTGAAATTTTAATTCATCAGTGCAAAGATCTTCAAGTTGCTGCCTGGCGTGTTGAAGCTCTTTTGCACCTTTATGGCCCAGAAGGCTATCTCAGCGGTGTTCAGTTATTGGTGCTACTTCTGGAATCTTACTGGGACCCCATCTACCCTTTGCTTGAGGAAGACGACTCATCTGCTAGAACCAAGCCGATTCGTTGGTTACTCGCCGAGACTATAAAATGGTTCAATTCGTTTTTTCTCCCCAACTTTAACGAAGACGCTGATGTTAAAGCGTGGTTTTCCCTCATTGAATCGATTCGTAATCAATGGTTATATTTGAATAAATTTCTGGATGCAAAGCTTCTCGATTCTTCTCCGTCATTTCACGAGGTCATAGAACTTTTTAATAATCAGTTACTTTCTATTCAGGGTGATTCTTTGACAAAAACAGAAGACATTACTACTAATCTAATTCCACAAGCTGATTCTAAGAACTCATTTTCCAGAGATTCATTATATTCTGAAATTACATCTATTGCTACTAAATTAAGTGTTTTAGAGCCTCACAGTCCTGTTCCCTTTATTTTAAGAGAGATTTCACAATGGAAATCCTCAAGTTTTGAAGATATTCTTAAGAAGTTACCTAAAGAAGGTAGTAGTGTTTACGATTTATATAAGCTTTTTTCAAAAAAGTAAGTTGCCTTAAATGAAGATTATTTGTCCGAACCAAATTTTGCTAAGAGTCTCACCGTTGCTATCTAATCAACGCGATTTAGTGGTTAGTTCAGTTGTTGGTTTTCCTTTGGTTTCAGAAGGACCCTTTCAATTTCTCAGTGACCAAGATATCATCGCAGCGATTAGCAAAGATCCGAATTTTGATATTCCTTGGGATAATCATCAGCCCAAACACAGTGGCGAGTTTATTGTTATAGGTTCTATATATGGTAATAACGATAAAAAACTAATTAAATTTTCAGTCTCATGTGGTTCTATATCGAAGGAAGTATATGCTCACGCTGAGGGAAATATTTCTGATTCTCTGTTTGGAAAGAAAGCCATCGACCAGAACTTTATTCAAAGCATACCAATAAGATACCCGCAAAATTTACTTCGAACTTCTGATTCCAATGCATCGAGGCGGTTATGCCAATTCACTCATAAACCCGACGAGGTAGTTTCGCTTCAAGATTTCGACATAAGTGCATTTGTTTGTCAGGTACCAAGTCGAGCACAATTAAAAGATCCAAAATCGATTATACCTTCGCTTCCACATTGGTTTGCGAATGAATTTCCTTCAACTGTTTCGTATTTTGATGATGAACTTTTATATTGTGCGCATAAATCCCAACGAATTAGTACTTATTGGACTGGTTCTGAATCTTTTATATTAAAGAATTTGCATCCTCATTTTGCGCTCATTGAAGGTGTATTGCCTTCCATACAATTTAAGACCTTTTACACGCTCAAGAGTGATTATGGTTTACGATCTACCCCTACTTGCATTGATACTATAGTTTTTCTTCCTGATCAAAATATAGGTTTACTAGTTGGAAGGTCAATAATACCGAATTCTGGTATAGATTTCACCAATACAGAGTATATAATGGTTGCTTTTGAGGATATTAATTCCGCGCGAGATGACGGATTCTATATGAAAGTTTTTGATATGAGGACAGATCCTATTACAGGCTCTGATCATGCTTTTCATGATGAACAGCTAATTCCTTCTAATTATCAGCTACCATGTGATTCTGAATCCGTTATTGAGAAAGAATTACCAAACCCAACTCTCGACTCTTCTATCCCTTCTGCTCCGCACCAACCTACAGTAATCATTCCACCTTCAGTTTCAGTGGATCAAAACGATCACTCTCTATTTTTTCCTATTTCCAGAATAGAGGATTCATCTGGTGGTTTTGACCTTGCCAAAAATAATGAAGCTCTTGATCGTGGTGTTGATGTTGTTCTATCTTTGAACGATGCTTCGACTTCAAATGATTCTATACCAGAAGACCTATTGCCCAGTATGGCTCTTTTTGATACTTTAGAAAAATCAATTACTTATGGATTAAATCCTATAGAGTTAATATCACTCGATAGTAATAAAGATTTGAACAAGGCCGATATAAAACCTGTTGATGTTGCGCATTTTACTAATTTACTTGCGAAACTTGATTCTTCCTTTAATCATTTTACCCCTATCATTGCCGAACATTCGAATCAACCCCAAAAGGAATTCATTTCTTTTGATGATATTAATTCTATTACTCATAAACTTAAGGATGCTTTTGATGTAGTACCAGGTGATCATAAATTATCAGATTTTATTCCACCATCTGAAGATCCTCCTTTAAGTTTAGAGCTATATGAAGAGCTGAAAGCGAATTTTTTGAAAAGTCAATCGGATTTAGACAGTTCGAGAGTAGGTGAATTTGGTTCAGATGTTTCTCAAGATAATTCTGTTTCGGGTGAGGTCATAAGTGAAATTAGTCATGGTGAAGCTTCTTTCGTTGCTGAGTCAACTGCTCCATCTATTTCAGCTGATTTTGATGAATTTTCCAATGTCAATTCTTTGGTTACACCTACTTCTGAACCGATTACGACCCACTTTGATTCCAGTGCGCCAGATATCCCTCCTATAGTTCCCACGTCATCAGACCATACTTTAACTAATCATTTTATTAATGTTGATCTAACCGATCGTAGTTTCTCTGATGCAGAGATTGCTGAGTATTACTTTGAGAATTGTAACCTTACAGGTGTTTCTTTTGAAAAATCCAATATAAAAAATTCTATATTCAATAAATGCAATCTTACTTATGCTATCTTTTCTCAATCGAATATAGAATCAACTAGGTTTGATGATTGTAATTTGTCGCATTCATTTTTCTGCAATTCATTAACTGATGATATTTCACTAACTAAATGCAATTCTTCTTTCGTTGATTTTGTGAATTTTCAGTGTAATCAATCTAATTTTTCTTCAACTGATTTTTCTGATTGTAATTTCACATCTTCAAAGTTCAATGATTTGAAAGTGCAAAATTGCGATTACAAACGGTCCATTTATAACAAATCGTCTTGGAATCATGTTTCTTTAATCAAAGCCATATTTAATTATTCTACTTTCGAAGATTCAAGTCTAAACAGAGTCAGATTTCTTGAATCAACTCTTGATCATTCTAAATTTACCAAAGTTGTGTTAACGAATTTTAGTGTCATCGATTCACAACTTGTTTCAACCTATTTTAATGGATGTCAGGCAACTGATGCATCGATACTTGAATGTGACTGTTCTGAAATTAAAATTCTCTACAGCGATTTTTCCGGCTCGAGTCTTACGGCTTGCAATTTTTCCTCATCTCAGCTAAACTATTCTAACTTCATGAATTGTGGTTTTAACAAATCTAATTTACATAAATCTGTTTTGCTTCACTCTCAATTATTAGGCTCTTCAATGCGTGTATCTAACCTTGATTCTGCATCTTTTAGGTTCTCCGTGCTCCATAGTGCGGACCTTACAGGTGCAACACTCACTAACTCTGACTTCACCGATGTCGAGCATCTACCTATTGAAATTTCACGCTTTCTTTAGTACTATTCTACAATGAGTCATTACCCATTATTTAACTCAGGTCAAGCTCTTGATGGGATTGACCTTTCAAATCTGGATCTCTCATTACTAAATTTAGAAGGGTTTGAGTTTCGTAATGTTACCTTCCATTCTGTTCGATTTAATTCCTCTCAGTTTCTAAACGTTAATTTTATTAACTGCTTTATTGATCATGTTGATTTCTCTGAGGTTATATTTGATAATTGTACCTTTGATAAATGTTCCATTGTAAACTCCACCTTTACTAAGTCGAATTTTAGGAAATGTGGGTCTATTAAGTCCTCCTATGCTGAATGTGATTTTATCAATACTATTTTTTTTCATTCTAATTTTTCATCTATTGAATTCACTAGTTCTTGCCTCGCGGGAATAAGACTCGATACTTCTCAATTTTCTCATACACTATTCACGAGTTCCTCCTTTGGTTCTGCAAGTTTTGTAGATTGTCTTTCCGATTCACTTGATCTCTCTAATTGTTCAGTGTCTAGCTTGTTATTTGAGCGTGGATGTATTGATAATTTAAAGTTACCTTCAACTACTGATATTGAAAACTTTTTTGCTTATTCAACCAATTTGTTCAATCCAGATTTCTCATCATCTCATATTCAATCTGTAGTGATTGATAAATCATTATTCTCGAATTGCAACTTCTCTGACTCTGTTTTCACTGTTTTGAAGATTCATCATTCTAATCTTCAAAATTCTAATTTTTCTTCAGCTCAGATTTCATCTGCTGAAGTCGTATTTTCCAATCTTTCATATTCTTGTTTTGATTGTGCTTCCATGAATGGTGCGTTACTTACAGACTCATCTTTTACACATTCCACTTTTTTAAAAACTCAATTGAATAATGCAGTCTTCAATTCCTCATTGCTGAACTATACTAACTTTACCAATGCATCTGTAAATGCTTCCTCTTGGAATTATGCTAATGTACATGCAGCTCTAGGCTACAATTTTGATAATTTCAGTGGTGTTAGAAAGACTGATTTAATATTGCGTAAAGCTGAAACTTTTTCATTTATTATTCCATCGTAATTGGAGATCATTATGTTTGCTGTCCTTGTTATGAGTCCATCTTCCATGGTTATTTGTTCTATTCCAGGTATTTACCAAGGCCCTAAACCACCTGGAGTTCCAATACCTTTCCCTGGATTAATGGGTTTATTAAGTAATTTCAATAAAAGTAGTCAAAAAGTTTTTATATCCGGATTTTCATCCTGCTTAGCTGTTGGGAAAATACCTTCCACCGTAGGTGACCAGGCTTTTAGCTCCTTTGGTGGTCTTGTTGCTAATGGTCAATGTTCTAAAGAAGCCGAGCCAAAAATGGGAAAGTTGACTCACCTTCTCTTTGAGGGTAAAGAAGCCCTCGCGCAAATTCCTATGCAATGGTTTGCAAATCAGATAATGCCTGGATCCATCAATCCGCCTACTCAATCAAAGGTATTCACTGGAAAAGTTTAAGGAAAGGTTTGACTTTATGCTAATATCACAAATACCTGCAGCAGCCCTTTCTGTTTCATCCTCGATCTCTGTATTTTCTTCAACCGTCATTAAAGTTGAGGATGGTTTATATCATTGTCAATCCTCGAACTCTCATCTTGATATCATATGCGCTAAGTCTAAGAGTTTATTAGTTGAGCCTATGGTTGGTGATACTGTCGTCATTACTACTTCTGATGATTCTGCATATATTATAGGAGTTCTATGGTCTACGTCTTCAAACGTTTCCATTTGCTCTAGCTCAACTACTTTAATTTCTTCCCCCTCTATATCTTTCATCACTAATGAGTTCTCAATTAAGTCCCGTTTTATAGAGATTGATTCGTATCGCGCTAATGTTGTTACGCGTCACTTATCTCTTGTCTCCGATAAAATAAAGCTCATGTCTTCTTATGTTTTTAACCAAGTTGATCTATTGGTATCAAGATTTAAAAATCGTGTTGCTAAGTTGGAAAATAATGACGTTATTATTTCTAAACAAATTCATCTTAAGGCTACTGATCTCATTCGTCAGCAATCTAATCTAATTCAAATTAATGCGAAATCTTACGTCTTGGTAGATGGGAAGAAAATTCTATTAGGATAGTTTATGACGATTAAATGAAAATTTCTCTTCACGATTCAGTATTTGCAGATAAATTTTCGTATTTTATGCAGTCTTATTTTTATGCTCTAGTTCATCTAATGAAAATCATAAAATGAATTTTTCTTCTTGTTACGCCTAATTTTTTCTTCAATGCTCCTGATATCAATTTTTACAAAGTTGTACTCTGTTCGCTGTTTGCATGTTTATTTGCCACATGATTAAGATTTATGAATAATCTTTCGGATAATGACTTAAAGTTTATGGTCTTAGACCTTGTTAGGTCTTTGTGCCCCATTGGATATGATGTATTTGAAAATCCACTACGTCGCCATTCAATTTCTTCATTGCCACTTCGGTCATGTTTCGTGGAATTAATGAATTATACGCTTTTATCTGGTATTAACCCTAACTTTGGTAAGTTCCGATTTGGTGGTAAAGTAAGGCTTGATGGTAAAATTCTTCTTTTTGAAGGATCTCTCATTCGGAATAATTCTCTTGGTTTCATATTGAATCACAATTTAACTCATTTTGCATCTGTTTAGAATCCACTTATATGAAAGCAAATCATGCTCACGCACAGCTTAGATTCTACTAATTTATCTTTTACATTCTTTGATTCAAATGGTCAACAGCATAATGTGAATGTCACCGATGTTTGTATGCAAGTTGAAATCAATAAATTTCCACGATTAACCTTGTCGTACTCTTCGGATGGCGTGAATCCTGTCCAGGGTACTGAGGTTTTCTTTCAGATTTCACTAGATTCTAGCCATGATTTTTCTCTTCATCCAACAGTAAGCTCACGTTGGTTTCTTATTTCATCTACACACAATCTTGTTGATAATAAAATTGTCGCCTCATTTTCATGTCACCTTGGTGCTTTTTCTCGACTTACTGCTTTTGCACTGAACAATGATTCTGTTGGTTCAATTGTTAAGTCTTTTTTTGATTCATCTTATGTGTTTGATGTCTCTGATTCACTACCTGTTTTGGATACTTTTGTTAGTTATTACGATTCATTAGAGATTTTATTTGCTAGAGTAGCAAAATATACTAATTCCTTTTTTATATTTATTCCTTTCCTCCCGGATGAATCCAATAGTATGATTCCAACTTGGAAGATCATTTGGAAGAAAGACATTCTTTCACTTAAGTCTGCATATCAACCGGAATCATTTGAGCGTTCTTTTTTTTATACACCTCCGGCTTCCTTAACCCGCGATTCTTTGCAAGATGGTATTCATTCATTCGATATCTCTACCCCTTTGTACCTGAATCAATTTCTAATCGAACCTGAAATTTCAAACATCATATTCCCTCCGGAATTTTCTGATAGTTTATTCACTAATACTTCTTCTACTTTCTCTCAATTTATACCTGCAACAATTCATCATAATAAACGATCAAGTTCAGATTACCATAATTTATTTGTTGACACTGATGATCATAATCTTAGTCTTAATTTCCATGCTATACACTCTGAACTTGCTGAGTTCTCATATCTGCACCACGTTTTCGATTTTTCAATTTTTCTAAATTTTCAAAGATATCATCCACATCTTTCTCAATCTCAACCATATTTTCCTGTTGGTTTTATTTTTTCTTTTAGTTCCTCACTAGCTGATTCCGATTCCTTCAGGTCTTCAATTAATCTTCGTCAATTCTCATTGCCGCTTAATCATTTATCCATTCCAGAGCATACATTTCGTCGATTGATGTCTCGTCTTAATTCCTTCAAAGAATATCAATCTTTTTTAAATAGCTTCCACTTGTTGTTTGATCATGAATCACAGTTGCCTCAAGATCCTAATTCTATTAAGTACCCGATATGTCATGCAGTAACTCATGATCATTGGAGTCCCGATTCGCTAGGTGCTATTAGATTGGACGATAAGGGTTTTTATAAAACACGCATAGCTGTTAAAATTATCGGTGTTAATAATCTTGTTGAAGTGGATTGGGCTATTCCACTTGCTGCTTTTAATTCTGTTGAACGTGGTATTGGTGGCGGTGATTTTATACTAGTTCCCGAAAAGGGCACACTTGGATACATTTTATTTCTTGGTGATGATGGTTCACCCGTTTTCTTCCTTAATTCCCATTTTCCCCCTAATTCCTCTGTTGTTAAAGCTGGAGATGACAATATTGTCCACTGCCTTAAAACTATTCACGGTTTGTCCATTATCTCTGATCAAGGTTGTGTTAATATAGGCGCTAATCATCGCTTGCATCTTCGTGCTAAGAGAATTGTTGAAACTGAGTAACATTCGAGAAGGATTATATAACTGTGAAATACTCTCTTAAATGGGATTCAACCACTGAAATTTTAGAAATTACTGACAGTAATGGCAGTACATCGCAAGTTTACCTTAAGGGTACTTCTACTGCTCCTGAGATTTACACAGATCCTACGGGTTCGCAGCCTTCTCTAATTGATCAAGCGGATTATGGTTTCCCTGGTTCTACTAAATCTTATCTTGATTCCATTTTTAAATATATTTCTACCAATACTACTACAAACGGCTTTTCTCCTCTACAGGGCAGTAGCCTAGTGCATCTAGCTTCTTCTGGTACTACTGGTGGTACTACTGGTGGTACTACTGGTGGTACTACTGGTGGTACTACTGGTGGTATTGATGTTTTAAAACTTCAAGCAGATGTTAATAAACTTAAAGCTACTGAAGCACGACAAAGCCAAGATCATCTCAATTCTCCTACTCCAGTTGCAACTGGTGCTAGCCAGGTTTTTTCTTCTGTAAATTCGTCAACGCAATATCAATCGCCACAATTGGTTGCCGGAACTTTATATGCCATTAACCCTAGTAACTTTTCGAAAGAGGAATTATCAAATAAGAAATGGTTGCTCAATAATGCCAAAACCTTAGCGCAACGTGCCACGGATTCTTCAAGTCTTAATGCATTGACTTCATTCTCTGATTCATTAGGTCTCGGACTTTACGATTTTAGTCTCAGACATAAATTCCTAAACTTTAGCCGTAGACTATACTACCGCTCGCATGAACAATCATTGTTTAACAGCTGTTATAGATATTTTAGTTATAATACTTCACTTTATTCGGTTGAAGAGTTTGAACCTACTTCCTTCGCTGTCACAAAACGATTCAGGCCGCACCTTGAAATTATTTTTGAAGCATCTAAGCAGGTTTCAGATTCCTTTAATTTGAGTAGCACTGTTTCTTCTTCGGTTCGTAAACTTTTGTGGCTTCAGGGAGGTGTTAGTGATGCATTTAAAACTATTAAGCTACTAGGTGCTTATTAATTTTTTACAATTTTTTTCTAACTTACAATACATTGTTTTTAATCACCAGTCTCTATGCGAATAACTTCATCCAAGATTCCTGTGCAGTCTAAGCAAGTCGAACTTGTACTTACTGATTCAGCCCTTTTAGCTATGAGCGATTCTGAGTATATGAATGAGGCGCAGCTTGATTTCTTTAAGCTGCGTTTGTTGTCTTTGAAAGCTGATCTCTTGGCTAATGCAGGCGAAACTACAGAACATTTGCGCGAGGATGCATCCGTTGTCCCCGATCCAGCTGACCGTGCCACGATTGAAGAGGAGCATGCGCTTGAACTTCGAACACGTGATCGTGAGCGCAAGTTGTTACGAAAAATAGATCAATCGCTTGCGCTCATCGATAGCGGGGAGTTTGGCTTTTGCGAGGAAACGGGAGAACCCATCGGTTTAAAACGTCTTTTGGCCAGGCCAACGGCAACCTTATCGCTAGAAGCTCAGCAACGCAGAGAACTCAAGCAAAAGATGTACGGTGATTGAGAGTTTATTTGGCTACTATCATGAAGAGTCTGTACCTAGCATTTCGATAGCTTTTCTTCCGGATATAACTGCTGATTCTAGTGTCGCAGGATATTCTATATATGTGTAGTCTCCTGCTAACACCAGTCGAGATTGTATCCTCGTACTGACTTTCTCTAGATTTACTTCGCTTGCGTAAGTGGCCTTCTTTTCTTTGATGCTCTTGACGATTCTCGGGGGCGTTTGCCATCGGATTGATTCAATGGATAAGGCTTGATCTAGTACGAGTTTTTCAAACTTATCCCTTTCGATGTCTAACCAGTTATTTCCACAGCTTGTTACCATGGCAAAGTAACCTTGCATGGTTGGAATATAAACTCCCATGTTGAAAAGGAACTGTGCCGGCTGCTGTTGATTAGTGCGTAGTGCCAATAGCGGGTAGGGTAAGTGCGTATCAAGACTGTAGAGATACGTGGTGATGATGGATTCGTAAGCCAATAGTTTGATGGGCTCTAGCAAACGCGGCTGGGCTATAGATTGACATAATCTAGCTGCCTCAGAGGCGCTAGTTGCAACAATAACACCGTCAAATTCTTCGCCTTGTACTTGCCATTTTTTCTCCCTGATAGCTTGAAGGTTAGTGACACGTGTTCGCTTTTTGATGGTGCCGCCATGCTTTTCAAGCCAATTTTGTGCAGGGTTGGGAAGTAATTGACTCAGTGGCAGGCGGGGGATCAGCATATCACTGCTTCCTTGAACTCCGAACAATGTATCTTGCAGAACTTTCATGAATACTTGACCACTGGCTATTGAGGGTGGCGTGTTCAAGGCCGAAATGCATAGGGGTTCAATCAGGTCTGAATAGACTTTCTTAGAAACCCTATGACAGAGTTGGGCTACTGTTACTTGCTTTTGGCAGTGGAAACCTTGTAATTGCCAGTTTAGAACGGTTCTAAGTAATGTGAATTTGTCATGCCAACTCCATCCTTTGGCTTGCCATAATCCTTGCAATAAAGCCCACATGGGGTGTTGATTGATAGGTAGGGTGATGCCAGTATGGTCAGCATATCTGAGTGTAAAGGGAATTCGATAAAACGCTTCCGATAGATTGACACCAACTGTTTCCATCAGGTTCAAGGTTTGAGTGTATGCACCAATGAGAATATGTTGACCATTATCTAGCCAAATCCCATTGGCTAAACGAAAGGAATGGGCCCGTCCTCCCAGTTCTGGTGCCATTTCAAACACGGTAACTTGGTGTTGTTTTTGCGTGGCTCCTACAGCTGCAGCTAACCCAGCCCATCCTCCCCCAATGATGGCAATTTTCATCGTGCTTTCCAATGGGTACGCATAGCTATCCAAACTTTTCGCAGAGGTGTGAGAGCTATACGCTGGTGGAGTACTTGAAATGAGCTTCGCTCAATTTCCTGAAGTAGGGTGCGATAAATTTCAGCCATCATCAGCCCGGAACGTTGCGCTCTTCGATCGCTGTTGGGCAATAAAGCAAATGCTTCATCATAGTATTGATAGGCTCGCTTTGCTTGATATTGCATTAGGGCTTTAAAACGGTCACTGTAGCCCCATGGGGCCTTGGTTTGCAAGATTTCGTGGGCCTTGACATCAAACTGTTGTAAGTCAGCAATCGGTAGGTAAATCCGGCCGCGTCGTGCATCTTCACCCACATCTCGGATGATGTTGGTAAGCTGTAAGGCTAAACCCAGTTGGTGGGCATATTGCAATGTTTGTTGCTGGGTATATCCAAAAATGCGCGCGGATACTTCACCCACCACACCCGCAACTAGATGGCAATAGTGTTGGAGTGTTTGAAAGTTAAGATAGCGCGTTTGTTGCAAATCCATTTGGCAACCTTCAATCACGGCCTGAAGTTGTTTCTCATCAATTCCGTATTCTTTGGCCCAGGACATCCATGCTTTCATGATTGGATGCGTGGGTGACCCTGTATATGCTTGACGTACTTCATTGCGCCACCATGCCAATTTCGTGTTGGCAACACCCATATCAATGGCATCATCCACAACGTCATCAATTTCACGACAGTAAGCGTAAAAAGCCGTTATGGCCGCACGTTGCGGAGGTGGTAAGAATAAAAAAGCATAATAAAACGAGCTACCACTTTGGGCAACCCGTTGTTGGACATATTCAAGGTGTGTCACGGTAGGTTCTATTCATGAAAAGGGTACGCCAGCCGAGTATAGGGGCATCCCACACTTTGATTTGCGGACGTTTTACGAGGCATTGGTATTGGTTATGATGAATTTTTTCAAGGATTCGTAATCCACCTTGAATAACCCAGCGCAATTCCCACCCGATACGTCCGGGCAGTCGCAGTGCTAGGGGCGCCCCAGAAAGCATCAATTGGCGCGACCACTCCACAAGATCTTGCATGAGTTCTGTGATGGCTGGTTGATCTAAGCCAGGTTGTAGCTGATGGCGAGTTAGCTTTACTCGGCTAAGGTCTGATAGCGGGATATAGCAGCGGTTACGAGCAACATCGATGTGCATGTCTTGCCAGAAATTGATTAACTGTAAGGCGCTGCAAATGGCATCAGATTGTTCAACTGAGCGCACATCAGTTACACCATAAAGATGCAGCAATAAGCGGCCTATGGGATTGGCTGAGTGTTGACAGTAATGAAGTAATTCATCGCGCGTGGAGTAAGGCGGGTTGTGCACATCTTGTTCGAATGCATCCAGGAGTTGTAACAATAGGTTAGTAGGAAGTTGATGTGTGATGAGGGCTTGGTGTAGTGGTTGAAATATCCACTGCCACTGGTGCGGTACTCCGTTAGGCCCATGGGCGCTGGTTTTAATCAAGGTTTTGCGGTAGTGTTGAAGTTGTTCTAGCCTTTGTGTGGGGGGGGCCTGGCCTTCATCAGCGATGTCATCAGCTGTTCGCGCAAAATGATAAATAGCCACAATCGCAGGCCTTAATTGGGGTGGGCACAGCCATGAAGCGACCGGGAAATTTTCATATTGATGAATGCTTTGATTTGGCATGACTCCGATTGTGGCGCATTATTGGCTTAGTTTTTATATTTCCCCGCAGAGAAGTGCAGGGGATAATGGGCAGATTAGTTATGCCTGTGAGGTTGCAAAGGATTTGAGTATGAAAATCGTGTTGTTGGGAAAAGGCGGTCAAGTAGGCTGGGAGTTACAGCGCACATTGGCAGTTTTGGGTAATTTACATGCTTTGGGGCGTGAAGATGGGTTGAATTTGGCTGATACGGAAAGTTTAGGCCGTTGTTTGGACGCTATCAAGCCTGATGTCGTGGTGAATGCGGCAGCTTATACTGCTGTGGATAAGGCTGAGAGCCCAGACCAACACGCCCTAGCAAAAGCCATTAATGCGGATGCCCCAGAATATATGGCACATTGGGCCGCCCAAAATGATGCTTTATTCGTTCATTACAGCAGTGATTATGTTCTTGACGGAAGGGGTGATGCGCCGCGCACCGAGCAAGCGCTAGTTGCACCCTTGAGTTATTATGGTGCTACTAAAGCAATGGGTGAGGCGGCTATTATGCAAAGTGGTTGCCGCGCCTTGATACTGCGTACCAGTTGGGTTTATGGTGTGAGGGGCGGTAATTTTGCACGCACCATGTTAGTTCTGGCTACTGCGCGGACTGAATTAAAGGTGGTTTCAGATCAAATGGGGGCCCCAACGGGGGCTGATTTTTTGGCTGATGTAACCGGTCATATGATCCTGCAAACACAAAAGGATGCGGATCTTAGCGGCTTATATCATGTTACTGCAGGGGGGTGTATAAGCTGGCATGGCTATGCACAGCATTTGATACAAGGTGCTACAGATCGCGGGATGACCCTTCAGTTACGGCCAGAAAATATTCATGCGATTCCCACTCAAGCATACCCTACCGCAGCTAAGCGCCCATTAAATTCCCGCTTATGCTTAGATGCGTGGCAAGATGCTTTTGGTTTGGTGGCTCCCGCCTGGGAAGTCGGGGTCAATCGATGGCTAGATCAGGTGGTGGGTGCCGATTTGAGTTGATAGTTGGTGCCGCAATAGGGGCACTGTGCAGCCCCAGTTCTGGCAACATCAAGGAAGACCCGGGGGTGACCATTCCATAGTGCCATCCCAGCTTCTGGCCGAGGGCAATATATTCCGCCTTGAGCATTGAGGTCGGTTGCGGATAATTCAATTCGAGCGCTGCTAGATGTGGTTTTCATGGCATGAAGAAATCAATGAAGGAAATGTTTATACGGGAGTTAACCAGTGGCGATAAGATTCATTTCGGCCATTGACAATGTCAAAAAATGACGATTGAATTTTTTCAGTGATGGGGCCGCGGCTGCCTTGACCTATTTCAATTCGATCAAGCTCTCGTATAGGGGTGACTTCAGCTGCTGTACCGGTAAAAAAGGCTTCATCTGCAATATAGATTTCATCACGGGTGATGCGCTTTTGAATGATTTCAAGCCCCAGATCACGCGCAATATGGAATACCGTGTTGCGTGTGATGCCGTTGAGCGCTCCGGCAGATAAATCAGGAGTGTAAATCACCCCATCTTTGATGATGAATAGATTCTCACCAGCGCCTTCACTCACAAACCCAGATGAGTCAAGTAATAAGGCTTCATCATAGCCTTCATCGGTGGCTTCACGATTAGCGAGAATGGAGTTGGTGTAGTTACTGACTGCTTTGGCCTGAGTCATGGTGATGTTGACATGATGACGCGTGTAGCTACTGGTTTTTACACGTATCCCGCGGCGCAAGCCTTCTTCCCCAAGATAAGCTCCCCAAGCCCATGCGGCCACCATGAGGTGGATTCGGTTGCCCTTAGGGCTGACACCCAGTTTGTCAGAGCCAATCCAAACCAATGGCCTGATGTAGCCGCTACTGAGTTGGTTGGCTTTGACCACTTGGCATTGAGCTTGTTCAATTTCTTCCAAGCTAAAAGGAATTTGCATACGCAAAATTTTTGCGCTATTGAATAAACGCTGGGTGTGTTCACGCAGGCGGAAAATGGCTGTGCCGCTGTGAGTTTGGTAGGCGCGAAGACCCTCAAAGGCTCCACATCCGTAGTGCATGGTATGGGTTAGTACATGAACCTTGGCATCGCGCCACTCAATGAGTTCACCATCCATCCAAATCTTGCCGTCGCGGTCTTCCATGCCCATATTGGGTCCTCTTCAAGGGTAATCAATTGGTAAAAAAAGCCAAGGCAACGTCACGAGCTAGTAGCACTGTTGCCTTGACAAGGCCCTTGCATTTTACAGTGCGTGAACCCAATTTGCCAGGGAGGCGGGTGTATAAATACGATTAGGGTCTTTCACAAGGCCAGCTTTGCGCATATGTACATAACGTTGGCGTAAAGCGTAATCCCAGGGGTTGAGATTAGTCCAGTGATAAATCCCATGTTTGACATAGGGTAGAGCATCGGGCTGGTTGTAGCCTACGGGCCCCTTGTAATTCACCACTTGGGTACCATTGATCCAGGTGCGCACGAAAGGTCCCACGTTGGTATTGGTGCTGACTAAAGCTTGGGTTACCAAGGTTAGCCATTGATTAGGAGTCCAGTTCGTGGTGCGCCATACCACCAGGGTTTTGGTGGTGTTACGTGAAGGCATGGCTGAAGTGTCGTAGCGCAGTATCAAACGCATTTCTGTGCCTCTGACCAACAATTGATAGATGGGCAGTAATCCACTGGTATCGCCTGCATGCCATTGGGCTAATTGTTGTTCATCGTTGGTATAGCGCCAGTCAGGTATGCGCAGGGCAAATGCATGCCAAAATAGGCTGTTAAGCGGTAGGCCGGTAGTGCCTCCTGGGCTGAAAGCAATTTCACAGCGCAGCGAGCTAGCGGTGAGGGGATCAGTGGGTTCTAATGAATAACGATAGACCATACGTGAATAGTCACCGGGATCGGTGACACGGCCATAGCGTAGGGTTGTTCCGTCCTGCTGTGGTGTGTCATGAATGCCGGTTTCAGGCATCCGTGCCGATGGCATGATAAAACCATCGCATTGCGCATTGCCCCATGTTTGTGAGGAAAAACTCAAATTGGGGTTGGCCTGCACCAGTACATCTGATGATTGCACCGTAGGTGGTGTAGTGGCTGAAGTTTGCGCATTCACCCATATGGTGCTACTAAGAAAACAAAGGCTGAGCGAAATCAACCGGCGTGAAATGAAAGGTGTCAACATGGCATTCCTATAAAAACAAAGATGCCTTATTTGTAGCTATCTATTTGCCTATGTTCGATTAGATTTGTGTGACAAAGCGTAAATTCATTGCGCTTTGATGAGGCAAATTTTGCTGGATGAAAAACCTGTAGCTGAGTGTATAAGGCCAAGCCAGAATGAGCATTACGGAGCACTATTGGAAGGTAAGGTGACTCCGATTCCACAGAATATGCCCCTACTATTAAATGGATAGTTATAGGTGGCTATGCCGGGTATGGGATTTTGCACCTGGCGTTGGGTGCGTTGAATTTGGCAGTTACTTTGTACCGATCTTGTGATTTTCCATATGAATCCGGCTTGATACAGGCGGGTTTGGTCACGTATTGAGGGGATACTGAAATCGGATCTATTCATGGATTCTTGGATGCGCCGACTAAGCCAAGATCCAGATAGAGTCCATTGCCAATGCGCAGATGCATTCCATTGTGCTTGTACTTCCATTTGTTGACTTTGTCGGGTGTTGAAGGCACTGTTGATGGCCGATTCTGCTAAGCCCTGTCGGCTTTGCTGAGCTTGTGCCAAAAAACTCCAATGCATATGACCTGTGGCTTGCCAGTTAAGTCGGCTTTTGAGGTTCCGAATGGGGCCTGCGGTGGCTTGCCATTGCCATTGAAAACGGTCATGAGGTTGCCATCGTCCTTCTAAATCAAGGGTGTTTCGCTCGTAGCGCTCGGCGCCCAATTCATTCAAGTAGGGGTAGGCCTGAGGGCGCTCGTACCTACGTTGACTAAGAGCCATGCGCGTGAACAAGGCCGCTTTGGGTTGGTAAGATATACCGAATGCTGTGAGGTTTTGTATGAGATTGTAAGGAGCATAGCGTGCAGAACTGTATTTCAAACTCTCATGGCGGCCTATCAGTTCCCCCTTGAGTGCAGTGGGTGTGCCGATTTCCAATATGCCTTGCCATTGCTCAGTATGCGCCAAGTTACGCTCCGTAATAACGGGCGCATTGCCTGGATTAAAGGGTGCCATGGTTTCGGCAACCGATGCATCTAGCTGGAGGGCGGTGCGATGTGGTAGCGAAGTATGAAATTTGCCACCTAGGAGCCATCCTTCATAGTTGAGTGATTTCAGTTTTTCGTAGCGATTTTGCTGCCATTGGGCACTTAAATTCATAGTTTGCCTGCCTGTGCTGCCATCTATACCCCATTCAGTCTGGGTGCTTTGAATATGGTCAGATGGGCCTTGTGCTTGCTGTGGCAGTCGAAAAACATTGGAGTCATAGGTCAATGTCTGTTGAGCTTTTATATGCCAGCGATTGATGTCTTCAGCCCGCAATATGCCTACCCAAAATAAGGGAAGTATCCAGAAAAAAAACCAAGTTTTTTGGTGCGAAGAAGCGCAGTTTGGGGCGCTGGAAGGGTACAGGGTTCTACCAAGCATGGGCATCTTTAAAGATGAGGCCTATAGTACGCAGGATGATGTGTAGATCCAATGCCAATGACCAGTGTTGTAGGTAATAGATGTCGTGCTCGATGCGTCTGCGCATTTTATCTAGGGTATTGGTTTCACCACGCAGACCATGAATTTGTGCCCACCCCGTGATCCCTGGCCTCACGCTGTGCCTGACCATGTAGGCTTGCACCAGGGGCTGATAATGATGGTGATGATCCATTGCATGCGGGCGTGGCCCAACGAGGCTCATATCACCGCGTATAACGTTCAGCAATTGCGGTAATTCATCCAAGGATGTACGCCTCAAAAAGCGACCTATGCGAGTGACCCGAGGATCATTGCGAATAGCTTGGGTTGTGTCTGATAAGTCTTTTGCATGGGGTGTGAGATACATAGTGCGAAACTTCCAGATATCAAATATTTGTCCATTCATTCCCAAACGTTTTTGAAAAAATAAAATCGGTCCTTGGCTGTCGAGCTTAATAGCGCAGGCAATCAATAAAAGTAAGGGCAAGGTCAATAAGCTAATGCCGAGTGCGAGCACCAAGTCACTGCTGCGTTTGATTAATGCTTTCATACCTGTAAAAGGTGAGGTGCGTATGGCTATCAGTGGTAAGCCGTCAAGTGTTTGCAATTGGCCTTGTACAACGACGGTATGCAGTACATCTGGTACCACATAAATGCTGGCGGGTGTGTTTTGTAAACGAGTCAAAAGTGCTTGTATTTCTGCCTCTGCTGATCCTTCTAGTGCAATATAAACATCATGAATGTGATATTGGTTAATGACGGATACAACATCATCTTGTTCGTGAAGCTGGTGTAATTCACCGCTTTCGTATCTTTTACGCAAGGCCCTATGAGTGCGGAGGCCCAATTTACCCGTGCTGATAAGTAGGGCGTGGCGTATGAAAGCAGGCTGGCGTCGAGTCCAGTGGTATAGGCCGCGTGTGGCTTCTGTATTCAACCACCATAAACAGGGCGTGATGCTGGCCCAGGCGACTAATACGCTTGGGGAGTACAAAGTCAAGCTATCTGTGGCCCAGCCACAAAACCACAGCAAAAGCAATAATTGTAGCCATTGAGAAATTAAGTGTATGGTGGCTCGTCCGCGCGTTAGGTGTAACCGTTGTGGTGCCGGAAATGTTAAAGCCAGTATGCCTAGGCTCAGCACCCAATCTGCGCGGACAACCGGAGGAGTTAGCCCATGGGTGAGGATAATCCAGGATACTGCAGCGATAGCTGGCTCAGCGGTTGCAAGCCATAATGAGCCTAAGGTTGTGAAAGTTGCTGTTTCAAGGCGAAATGGTGCGAAAGGTGTAAAGCTATCTAATGAGGGTAGCGTAGCATGAACATCTGGGCTGATGATCAATGGGTCGTGCGTAGATGGGGGGGGAGGCAGTGTGGACATGAACTCGCATAGTTTGCCTTTTTGACCCATGTGGCTAATTGATTGATCTCAAACTATGCCGAATTCAGCCCCCTTCGATACTGCATAGCCTCGGCTAAGTGATGTACATTCAGTGTGGGTTGCTCAGCCAAGTCAGCTATGGTGCGGGCGACTTTAATCACTCGATGAAGGCTTCGTCCTGACCAGCCCATACGCTCTGCCGCGCGCATTGCAAAAGCCTGTGCAGCTTCATCCAAAGGGCAATATAAATCCATATCGCCTGCATTTAATTCAGCATTGGTTTTGCCTTGACGTGCACGTTGCCGAGTTTGTGCTGCCGCAACCCTTTGCGCCACCGTGGCACTTTTTTCACCGGCGGGTGCCGTAAGTAATTCAGAGGGTTTAACGGCGGGTACTTCAACTTGTAAGTCCATCCGATCAAGTAAAGGCCCTGAAATCCTAGATTGATAGCGATTAACGGCATCTGGGGTACAGCGACAAACACGACCACTCACAGCCTGTGCCCCCAGCCAACCACATGGGCAAGGGTTCATAGCAGCAATCAACTGAAATTGCGCAGGGTAGCTGGCTTGGCGGGCTGCTCTGCTCAGGGTAATGCGACCTGTCTCGAGTGGTTCACGCAGTGACTCAAGGCAGGCTCGATTAAACTCAGGTAGTTCATCTAAAAATAGAACACCGCCATGTGCAAGGGATATCTCGCCAGGGCGGGGTGGTGAGCCGCCACCCACAAGAGCTACGGAACTAGCCGAATGGTGAGGGCTACGCATAGGCCTTTGTCGCCATTGTTGTACATCAAATCCACTGGCTGATACGCTGGCAAGTGCTGCACTGGAAAGTGCCTCTTCTTCATTCATGGGCGGAAGTAGGCTTGATAGGCGTTGCGCCAACATGGATTTCCCACTTCCGGGCGACCCCACCAGAAGCAAACTATGGTTACCCGCAGCGGCAATTTCCAATGCGCGTTTAGCTCCTTGCTGGCCACGTACATCGGCTAAATCCAGTGCACTCAATGCCGTGGTTGTCTGTAACTTCATCGGCTTGGCTGGTGTAAGTGGGGTTGGATTGGCACCATTTCCCAATGCCGAAACCACGTCTTGTAAATGGCGTGCTTGATAAACCCTGATGCCTTCAACTAAGGCTGCTTCTTGTGCGCTTAGCGGTGGCAACACCAGTTGACGAGGTTGTTGATTCTGACGTTGAACGGCCAGAGCCATGGCTAAAGCCCCTCTGACCGGACGTAATTCACCTGCTAGTGAGAGTTCCCCTGCAAATTCATAGCCATCTAAGGCATCGGGAGGAATGTGACCGGATGCAGCCAAAATACCCAAAGCGATCGGTAAGTCAAAGCGCCCAGATTCTTTGGGTAAGTCAGCGGGCGCTAAATTCACCGTGATACGCTGATTATGAGGAAATCCCAGCCCACTGTGGATAAGGGCGGATCTGACTCGTTCTCGAGCCTCTTTAACTTCTGTATCGGCTAATCCTACCAATGTAAATGACGGAAGTCCATTGGCCATGTGAACTTCGACTTGCACAGCAGGTGCCCCAAGCCCGTCTAGGGCTCGGCTAGAGACCACAGCTAATGTCATGAAAACCCCCCTTCAAAAAGTGATATGTACAGGGGTATTTTGTAGTCAGGCTAGCTAGGAAACATCACCTAAAGGTTTCACCCTTAAGGGGGTAGAACTTATGCGGCTGCACCTTGTAAAGTACGCACGGCATCAAATACCGTGCGCGCAGTTTGTTCGGGGTGATCCGATAATAAAACTCGGTCTAAAACGGCCCCTAGCCGTCGAACATCGGACCGAAGGATGATTTGTTTGACTTCAGCTATTTGGGATGGGTGCATAGAGAATGACCGCAAGCCCATGGCAAGCAAGAGTTCGGTGAATGCAACATCTCCGGCCATTTCTCCACATACGCTGACAGGACAACCCACTGTTTTAGCCGCAGCAATGGTTTGATGAATTAATCGCAGCACGGCAGGATGCCAGGGGTCATATAAATGTGAGACCTGTTCATCAGCCCGATCAATAGCCAAGGTATATTGAATCAGATCATTGGTTCCAATTGAAATGAAATCAAAGTCACGCGCAAAGGTGGAAGCCATCAGGGCTGCAGCCGGTACTTCAATCATGGCACCGACTTCTATTTCACCAAACGCAATTCCAGATTGAGTCAATTCCTTTTTGGCTACCATCAGCTGTTGGCGAATCGCACGAATTTCAGCGATTTGCGCAAGCATGGGCAACAATAACCGAACCTGACCATGAGCACTGGCGCGCAAAACGGCTCGTAATTGCGTTTGAAACATGGAGGGCTCAGAGAGGCTCCAGCGAATGGCACGTAGGCCCATTGCTGGATTAAGGATGTGCTCGTGTCGCAATTCATGCGTTGTCATTCGATCAAGCGGTTTATCTGCGCCTATATCGATGGTACGGATGGTCAGAGGCTGCCCATCTAAACCCTCAATGGCTTGAAGGTAATGAGTGTATTGCTCCTCTTCATCTGGTAAGTGGCCATTACGATGCATGAATAAAAATTCAGTGCGAAAAAGCCCGACACCCATTGCGCCAGCGTGAACGGCGTGCTGAACATCTGAGGGCTGTTCTATGTTGGCCAATAGATCAATGGCAATTCCATCTAGGGTCACTGCTGGTTTATGGCGCAATCGATCGAGTCGGGCACGTTCGAGTTCGATTTCACGGCGCTTGAATCGGTATTCATCCAAAATGATCGGTGATGGATTGACAATCACAACACCTGCGTCTCCATCAATGACAACCCAGTCATCCTGCCGAATGAGCCGACTGGCTTCGCGTGCACCTACCACAGCTGGTATCGCCATACTTCGTGCAACAATCGCTGTGTGAGAGGTTCGCCCACCAACATCTGTCACAAAACCTGTAAAAATACTGTGTTTGAATTGCAGCATATCGGCGGGCGCGATGTCACTGGCGACCAAAACTACGGGATCATCGCCCTGTTCGATAACATGACCATTTGAAGGGTGCGCTGCTTGCGCAGCGTGCCCATTGAGCGCTTTAAGCATACGCTCAGTGAGTTGTTCGATATCGGCTCGACGTTCACGCAGATATTCATCATCCATCTCATCAAATTGACGCGCCATCACTTCTAGTTGTGCTGATAAAGCCCATTCTGCGTTGTAAGACCTTTCGGTCACCCATTCTTGAGTAGCAGCAATAAGACTTTCATCATTTAAAAGCATGAGGTGAACATCCATTAGCGCCCACAATTCAGGCGGAGCATCTTTAGGGATATCAGCCTGTAGCGATGATAATTCAGCAATGACTTGGGAGCGTGCCCTTTGTAAACGCTCAATTTCAAATTGAAGTGCCTGCTCTCCTTCGACATAATAGTGGGCAACATCGACACGGCTTGATGCCACTAATACTGCTCTACCAATGGCGATACCCTGTGAAACCGGCAAACCAAAAACTTGTATGGTCAAGAAGTTTCTCCTGATGATGAAAGCTGAAAATAAGTAGCTTACTCGCCTTCGCCGAATTTGTCATTGATTAAAGCCAGAAGATTTTCAAGTGCTTCAGCTTCTTGCTCGCCGTGGCAATCAATTTCAACTTCTGTTCCTAGGCCTGCTGCAAGCATCATGACGCCCATGATGCTTTTGGCATTGATGCGTCTTCCATTTCGACTCATAAAAATCTCGCAGGGAAAAGTGGCTGCTAGACGCGTGAGTTTGGCAGAGGCTCGGGCATGAAGGCCTAGTTTATTGCTGATTTTGACGGTAGCTTTGATCATGATGGTTAGATTTAGAAGCTTGTTGATGGATGGTCATACTTTCTATGGACATAATCCCTTGAGTTCCGCCATTGAGTGCTTTTTCGGCAAGAGCATCAAGCGATTCGTGTCGGTAGCACAATAGGCGCCACAGCATAGGAACATTTACGCCCGCAACCATACGCAAACGTAAGGGCGGCAATTCATTCAGTATGCCTCTGGCAATGTTGCACGGAGTTGCACCAAAAACGTCGGTAAGAATCAACCAATCGTTGATGGAGTGGGCGCGCATCATCTGCAGGGCTTTTGAGGCACAAGATGCGAGGTCGTCGGCCGGAAAGATGTCTAGGTGAGCCAAAGCAGAACCGCAATCTGGGTAGACGTGTTCAGCAACCGTTTTGAGCGCGGAAGCCAGTGGGGCGTGAGCAATGATGAATATACCGGTAGTTTGCATCGTTGTTCGATAAAGATTCAAAAGGTGTTTTTGGATTTTGATGTCACCATGGCCTGAAGATTCGCGATAATCACAGGTGTGAAAGATAATACTTCAACCCTACTTCATTTGAGCCCATTTCACCATGATATTCTTGCATCCGATATGGTGGCAGTGGATAAGGTTATTCAACATCAACTGCAGTCGGATGTGGCATTGGTGGGCCAGATTGGGCATTACATTGTTCATGCAGGAGGTAAACGCATCAGGCCGCGATTGGTATTGCTGATGGCTCGAGCTTGGGGTTACATGGGTGATTTTGCTCATACCTTGGCGGCAACTGTAGAGTTTATTCATACGGCTACCTTGCTTCATGATGATGTGGTGGATGAGTCTACCCTGCGTCGTGGTAAACCGACGGCCAACGACTTATTCGGAAATTCTGCCAGTGTTTTGGTGGGGGATTTTTTGTACTCGCGTGCATTTCAAATGATGGTTTCCGTCAATTCCATGCGAGTTTTAGATGTCATGGCAGATGCTACCAATGTGATTGCAGAGGGTGAGGTATTGCAACTCATGAATATGCATAACCCTGATATTTTGGTGGATGATTATTTGCGAGTGATCCGATATAAAACAGCTAAATTATTTGAAGCGAGCGCCCGTTTGGGTGCGGTAATCGCCCAAGTGCCTTACGAATCTGAGGAGGCCAGTGCGGCAATAGGCGGGGCACTAGGTACGGCCTTTCAACTCGTGGATGATCTATTAGATTACGAAGGAAAAACAGAAGATTTAGGTAAGAATGTCGGCGATGATTTGCGTGAGGGTAAAGCCACTCTGCCTTTGCTGGCTGCAATGCAATTAGGGCGAGCTTCGGAGCGTGAGTTTATTCGTCAGGCCATACAAAATGGAAATGTGGATCAATTACATGAGGTTATTGCTATTGTGCAAGCTACCGGTGCTTTAGATAAAACCCGCGAAGCGATAGCCATGCAAATTCAAAGCGCCCAGGAGTTTATTGAACGTCTTCCTACTTCGATCTACCAACAGGCACTGTCGCAATTATGTCTGTGGTCGGGTTTGAGGGCTCATTGAATTAAATTCATTCACCTTGAGCTTACTCTCGGTCGGTGGTGGCCAAGCCTATTAAGCTGGGATCACTTAATCAGTGCAAACCCATCTCAGGAGACCCGCTATGAATGAAAGCTTTGCTACACAGCGCAATAAAGTCATGGACGATTTGCGTGTTCTGATCAACGATGCTGAGGCTTTATTAAAGTCTGGATCGGAAAATCTCGGTGATGGTGCTAATCATTGGAGAACTGAAACGCAGAATCGGTTGCAAAATTTGCAGTTGCGTCTAAGTGATCTGCAACAAAATACCGCGCAAAAACTGCGTCAGGCGGGGCAAAAAACTCAGACCTATGTGACTGAAAATCCATGGAAAGCCATCAGCATAGCCAGTGCGGTTGCGCTGTTAACGGGCTATTTGATTAACCGACGCTAATGGACGATACCAGGCCCCATACTCCCCTAGGTCAAACGATTTTTGCTTACTTGGTGGATGGAGTACGAAGTGGTTTGGGGCAGGTTAAGCACAAGGCCGTCACGACTATTCGGCAAGAAGCTGCTCGATATTGGTTGAGCATGTTGGCCTTATGTGGCGGCTTGTTACTGAGTCTGCTTGGCGCTATGGCCTTACTGGCAGCATTGTGGTCAGTCTTGGCGCCACATCAAAGAGTTATTTTATTGGTTTGCGCGGGAATGATCGGGCTCATCACAGGTTTGATATTGTTGTTAGCTGCTTGGTTGAGAATCAGTGCGCGCAATTCTTTTTGAATTTGGCCCTATAAAAACCGATCCAGTAGATGTCGTGAAGGGCGATCGAACTTTTTACTATCTCGGATACGATAAGTCACACCATAGCCGTCATGAATGAGAAGCTCGCCCAGGGGTAAGCGTTGTATGTCCTCTTCTGCTTTGAGTAAGAGTTGAGTAACCCCTCGATCGGTAAGCACTGACCATATACTGGGTGTGCTAAATGTGGATACTTCCCTTATTTGCAGAATGACAGGCATGAAATCGCGGGTTTGAAGCGCTTCTAGTAGAACGGGCTGTAAGGACTCTGGAAGGTCTTGCCATTGAGACAACCAAAATATTTCTTTGCCCTGGGAATTAACCAGAGAAATACCTTCGTTAGGCGCTGAAATAGGAAAAGCCCTGATGGGTGTAATGTCGGGGTGCTCGATGCCTTCGTCGTCAGTCAATACCAGTTGATGTTGTGCATTGAAATGTAAGTTCATGGAGTTGCCTCTTTGTGCGGATGTGTATTCCCAATGGGCATGAATGTCGGTGAGTCTTCGGTATCTACCTGACGCAGTTGAGCTTGGTAAAGCCTCCAGTAAGCACCCTGGCGTTCCATGAGCTCATCATGAGGGCCTACCTCAACGATCTGGCCTTTATCCATGACTACCAATCGATCCGCTTTACGCAGTGTAGATAGGCGATGCGCAATAGCAATGGTGGTACGTCCTTGAACTAAGTTGTCTAGGGCTTTTTGAATTTCTTTTTCAGTTTCGGTATCTACACTGGATGTGGCCTCATCAAGTATAAGAATGCGGGGATTGATGAGTAGGGCTCTGGCAATCGAAATTCGCTGTCGTTCACCCCCTGATAAACCTTGGCCCCGTTCACCAATCATGGAGTCATAGCCATGGGGAAGCCTTAGAATAAACTCATGGGCATGGGCTGCACGGGCTGCGGCGATAATTTCTTGTCGGGTAGCATCGGGCTTGCCGTAAGCAATATTGTCTGCAATCGTGCCAAAAAACAGGAACGGCTCTTGTAAAACCAACCCAATGTGTTTGCGGTAGTCAGTTACTCGATAGCGTCGGATATCCACGTCATCTAGCCAAATAGCGCCTTCTGTTACGTCATAAAAACGACAAATCAAATTCACCAAGGTGCTTTTTCCAGAACCACTGTGCCCGACTAACCCAATCATTTCGCCGGGTCGAATGTCGAGGTTCATGCCTTCTATGACTCGGCGGCTACCATATCGAAATCCAATTTGCCGTAAAGTAATTGCCCCCTTGACTGAAGGTAAGGTAAGGGGTTGGCTAGGTTCAGGCACGTTGCTAACATGATCTAAAATATCGAAAATACGTTTGGCTCCGGCCGCTGCTTTTTGTGTCACGCTCACTATGCGGCTCATCGAATCAAGCCGCCCATAGAACCTTGCAATGTAGGCAATAAACGCCGAGAGCACCCCAACCGTAATGTGGTTTTGACTGACTTGCCAAATACCAAAAGCCCAAACAACCAATAAGCCTAATTCCGTTAGCAATGAAACCGTAGGGCTAAATAAACTCCAGGTTCTATTGAGTTTGTCATTAATTTGAAGATTGTGTTGGTTCGCTGCGCGAAAGCGTTCAGCCTCGCGATTTTCTTGGGCAAATGCTTTGACCACACGAATGCCAGGAATAGTATCAGCAAGAACATTGGTGACTTCACCCCAAACGCGGTCGATTTTCTCAAAACCGGTACGCAAGCGATCGCGAACCACATGAATCATCCATGCAATAAAAGGCAGTGGTAACAGCGTAACTAAGGCCAGCCAAGGATTGATTGACGCCAAAATAATGGCGGTCATGAACAGCATGAGGACATCGTTAAAAAAGTCCAGTGCATGTAGTGATAAAAAAACACAAATCCGGTCAGATTCACTGCCTATGCGTGCCATCAAATCGCCGGTGCGCTTGCCTCCAAAATATTCTAGGCTGAGTTGTAGAAGATGCTCAAATGTATGGGTACGCAAATCAGCTCCGATACGTTCACTGACCAAAGCCAGTAAGTAGGTACGCCACCAACCTAGACCCCATGCTACAAGGGCAGATCCGAGCAGGCCTAGCAAATACAAAAACACTTTATGGGTGTCAATAGGTTGTCCGTTTTGAAAAGGGATGAGCACATCATCAATCAGCGGCATGGTGAGATAAGGTGCAACGAGTGAAGCTGCTGTTGCTAGCAGTGTTAGCATAAAACCCAGTAACAGTGAATAGCGGTAGGGCTTGGCAAAGCGCCAAAGTCGAAGAAGGACCCAAGTCGATGGCGGTGTGTTTTGTTCACGCTGACATAGTTCGCATTCCTCGGTTGGCGACGATAAGCGAGTGTGACATTGTGGACATTCCGCAGCCTCGGATGGGGGGGGAGATGATTGGGTTAGTGCTTGAATGTGCTGCTGAAACAATGCGTGCCATTGGATTGCAGCGCGCTCGTGTTCAAGTGTGTAGTGCCAGCAAGCAAGCAATGCACCGTTATCGAATAAACTCAGGCTACCAATGCCAGCACTCTGACTGAGTTCGATGTGATGGTTGGGCTTCAAGAGCCAAGAGCCTAAGCAAACAGAATTCGATAGGTGCATGAGGTAGCTGCCCACTATCGAAAGTTCACTGGTCGAGAATTGCCACTGCTTATCTAGATTGAGGGTAAAGGTAGGGCTGGGGGTGGCATCACTTATTGTGTAGGGTTTGTCATCCAATCGGAAGCTTCCTGCGTTATGGTTAGGTAAAGATATAGACATGAAAAAATTTAATTTCCTCGAAAAAATGATGCTAAACGTATTCACATTAACGCACCAACTCTCAGTTTGATGGACAATTGTCCCTAATTTCGCCTCGCTTCAACTCTATGACTTCTACAAATTTATCTTTGGGCGCACATCAAAGTGCAGAAAATGAATTTCCTGCCTATGCGGATATTCAAATCGTACGTACAATTTATTTGCGTGGTCCCAATATGTGGACGTATCGCGAGGTGCTTGAGGTTTGGTTGGATCTTGGCGTATTAGAAGATTGGCCAAGTCACTTAATTCCTGGTTTTAATGATCGCTTGATAGCTCTACTACCTGGTGTGGCACAACATCATTGTGGGGTCGGTCATGAGGGTGGCTTTTTGTTGCGACTGCAAACAGGTACATGGTTGGGTCATGTTTTAGAGCATGTGATTATTGAGCTACTGAATTTATCGGGTATGCCCACAGGTTTTGGACAAACTCGGAGCACCTCCACTAAGGGTGTGTACCGTATGGTGTTTCGGGCGCGTGATGAGCAAGTGGGCTTAACTGCGCTGAAGCAGGGCCATGCGTTGCTAAGCGCAGTCTTGCAACAACAAGAATTTGATGTGGCGCAAGCAGTTCAGCTATTGCGCGATTGTATTGATGAGTGCTACTTGGGGCCTAGTACGGCTTGTATTGTTGCTGCAGCCACAGAGCGTCGCATACCGCATATTCGCCTGAATCAAGGTAATTTGGTACAGCTGGGTCATGGTGTGGCCCAGCGTCGTATATGGACAGCTGAAACCGACTTCACCAGCGCTATTGCAGAAGGTATTGCTGGTGATAAAGATCTGACGAAATCTCTATTACGTTCTTGCGGTGTGCCCATTCCTAAGGGCAGGTTGGTGGATAGCCCTGATGCTGCTTGGGAGGCTGCTTCTGATATGGGTTTGCCTGTGGTTGTAAAACCAACGGATGGTAATCATGGCCGCGGAGTCAGTTTATGTCTAAGTGCTCAGTCTGATATTCAGGAAGCCTTTATATTGGCGCAGGAGCATGGCAGTGACGTTCTGGTTGAGCCATTTATTGAGGGCAATGAGCATCGTGTATTGGTGGTTGGTAATGAGGTGGTTGCTGTTGCCAAGGGAGTGAGTGCATGGGTTGTGGGAGATGGTATATCAACTGTTCGTACGTTGATAGATCAACAATTAAACAGTGATCCTCGGCGGGGTACTACAGAAGATTGCCCTTTAAATCTGATTATGATTGATGAAGATGAAGTAGGGCAATTGGAGCTCAAACGGCAAGGGCTTACTCCTGCATCAGTGCCGCTTAAAGATCAAAACGTTTTGATACAACATAATGGTAATGTGGCTTTTGACTGCACCGATGAGATTCATCCTGATGTGGCAGCCCTTTGTGTCTTGGCAGCTCAAAAAATTGGTTTAGATATTGCAGGCATTGATTTGGTCACCACAGATATCACTCAGCCATTGTCGGCTACGGGCGGGGGCATTGTGGAGGTGAATGCCGGACCGGGTCTTTTGATGCATCTCAAGCCTGCCGAAGGACAAGCCAGGCCTGTGGGGCAAGCTATTGTCAATCATTTATTTGCACCTGAGCAATCTGGCCGTATTCCTATAGTTGGAGTCACTGGTACCTATGGAACTCAGCATATTGCCCAACTACTAGCATGGTTTATTCATCTTGACGGCACAGCGGTGGGGATGGCTAATCAAAATGGTTTGTATGTAGGGACGCGGTGCATTGACAAACAACCCAGTGCTCATTGGCACGCTGCTCAGCGATTACTGATTAATCGCCATGTACAGGCCGCAGTTATTGAAACCGATCCTTTGCATATTGTGACAGAGGGTTTGGCCTATGATCGGTGTGATGTCGGTATTGTTACCGATTTGGAAGATAATCCCCACTTTGCGCAATACGATGTCATCACTGCAGAGCAGCGTTTTAAAGTGCTTCGGACCCAGATTGATGTCGTTCATGATCATGGTGTAGCTGTATTGAATGCCGCAGATGAGTTGGTGTTATCGATGGCTGAATTATGTGACGGTGCGACGATTTTGTACTCGACTAATAGGCAATTAGATGCTCTGAACAAGCATCAATCAGCTGGTGGAAGAGTCGTTTATTTAGAAAATACTGGCGATTCCATCGTATTGGCTGAGGGTTTCGCGATCCAGGGTTACATCAACATAATCAAATTTAAACATCGGCCATTCGAAGCTCAAACACATGCTGTTTTGCTTGCCAGTATTGCTGGAGCATGGGCTTTAAATATCCCACTCAAGCTCATTCACACAGGCGTCGATACTTTTGACTATCCTTGTATTAGCGATTGAACGAAAGACATTTATGAAATTAATACGCACACGCGTTCTACGTGGCCCTAACATTTGGACACGTCATACTGCATTAGAGCTTGAAATTGGTTGTGAAGGTAGCGAATCCGATATTGAGCGCATACCCGGGTTTGATGTTCGTTTGGCGGCACTCTGTTCGGAAATGCCCGCCCTACGAAGTATTGGATACTATGGCTGTTTGACTATTGCTCATGCTCTGGAAACTACATTGTTATCACTGCAAGCGCAAGCGGGTTGTCCGGTTACCTACAGTACCACGGCGGCCACCCCTGAGTCTGGGGTTTATTTTGTCGTGGTGGAGTACTCAGAAGAAGATGTGGCTTGTTTGGCTTTAGAGCACACTTTGGTCATTTTGCGTGCGGCTTGGGAAGGCTGTCAACCAGAAGATCGCTTATCTACCGCCGAACGTATTGTTCAACTACGTGAATTGGACGAAGATTTACGATTGGGGCCCAGTACGGGGGCTATTGTTGCTGCAGCTGTAGCACGTGGTATACCTTTCAGGCGTTTGACCAGCGGCAGTTTGGTTCAACTAGGGTGGGGGTATAAACAGCGGCGCATGCAGGCGGCTGAAGTCGATGCTACCAGTGCCGTTGCCGAGGCCATAGCGCAAGATAAGGACTTAACAAAGAAACTTCTGCATGCTGCTGGGGTTCCTGTGCCCTTGGGAAGGCCTGTGGCCAATGTGATAGAAGCCTGGGAATTTGCTCAAAAAATAGGTTTACCCGTTGTGGTGAAGCCACAGGATGGTAGTCAGGGTAGAGGAGTCACGGTCAACATCACATCATTTGAGCAAATGGAAGCTGCCTTTCACAGTGCGGCTGAGCGTGGTGTGGTGATGGTGGAGAAATTTTTAGCCGGAGCTGATTATCGGTTGTTGGTGGTTGGCCATCGCTTAGTTGCTGCGGCACGGCGTGACCCGCCTCAGGTGATCGGCGATGGTGTTCACAGCGTAAGAGAATTGGTGGAAAAGGTTAACGCAGATCCACGTCGTGGTGATGGCCATGCTACATCTTTAACCAAAATACGCTTTGACGACATTGCACAACAGCGACTGGCCTTGCAAGGGCTAAGCCCTGGCTCTATACCGGAATCTGGGCGGCGCGTATTGTTACGCAATAATGCCAATTTAAGTACCGGAGGAACGGCTACGGATGTAACTGATGACGTGCATCCTGAGGTGGCTGCTCGAGCTGTGGATGCTGCCACCATGATTGGTTTGCATGTATGCGGTGTAGATGTCGTGTGTGAAACGGTTCAAAAACCACTTGAAGAGCAGCAAGGTGGGGTCGTGGAAGTGAATGCGGCCCCTGGCTTGCGTATGCACATACAACCTTCTTTTGGGCGGGGGCGCGATATTGGTACCCCGATCATTGCAGATATTTTTGCACCTGCAGAAGATGGGCGCATCCCCGTAGTGGCTGTAACGGGTGTCAATGGTAAAACCACTACCACGCGCCTAATTGCACATATTCTGACTCAAGCCGGTTTGTGTGTAGGGATGACGAATACCGATGGTGTGTATGTGGGCGATCGTCAAATTGACAGTGGAGATTGCAGCGGCCCCAAGAGTGCCCGAAATGTGTTGGACCATCCTCATGTACAAGCTGCTGTTTTGGAGACAGCTCGGGGCGGTATTTTGCGTGAAGGGTTGGGTTTTGATCGTTGCAGTGTAGGGGTGGTTACTAACATTGGTAGTGGTGATCATTTAGGAATGAATCATTTGCATACCTCAGAAGATATCGTTCGGGTGAAAAAAACCATCATTCAATCAGTGGCCAGCAACGGCTGGGGAGTTTTGAATGCGGCTGACCCACTGGTGGCGAGTATGGCTACCGAATGCACGGGACAGGTGATTTATTTTGCTGAATCCATTCAGCAACCTGTGCTAGCCACGCATCGAGCCAAGGGTAAGCGGGTGGTTTATGTTGAATCAGGGCAAATAGTTGCTTCAGAAGGCCACTTTGAGTATCGCATACCTTTATTAAAAGTGGCTTTAACGGCCGGTGGCTTAATTGCTTTTCAAGTACAGAATACTTTAGCTGCTGTAGCGGCATGTTGGGGCTTGAATATTGAATGGAGTGTCATACAACAGGGGTTGGCTACATTTGACAGCAGTACTGGCAATGCGCCTGGGCGATTTAATATGATGCAAATTAAGGGCGCTACTGTGGTGGCTGATTATGGCCATAATCCGGATGCTATGCGAGCATTGGTGGTCGCATTTGATGCCATGCCGACCCCAATTGGTGCCCGGCGTACAGTGGTAATTAGCGCGGCTGGTGACCGCCGAGACCAGGATATTCGCGAGCAAACGCAAATATTGGGTGCAGCATTTGATCATGTGATTTTGTACGAGGACGCTTGTCAGCGTGGCCGTCAACAAGGTGAGGTGTTGTCTTTATTACGCCAAGGCCTAGTAGGCGCTACTCGTGCCTGTCATATTGAAGAGGTACAAGGTGAAATGAACGCCATAGATCAAGGTTTGAAGTTATTAGCTAAGGGCGATCAATGTTTGATTCTGATTGATCAGGTGGAGGAATCTTTGGCGTATTTGCGCAGCCACCTCTAAATTGTTATTTGGTCGCCCCTGAATTATTCATAAGCCATTGATATTTATCAAAAAATAGCAGAAGATATGGTACAATAGCTCCCATATTAATATATTCCCAGCTTCATTTTCTGGGAGTTTTTGGAGCTTGCCCGATGAGTCACGCGATCGATTTTTTCCGCAATCGCCTTGATCAGATGATCGACCTGAGATCGCCTCTTGCAGTATTGGCTTCACGTATGCCATGGCAAGAAATTGAAGATAGCCTTGCGCATCATTTTGAACGACGAGTAAAAGCAGGAAAGAAAATTGAAAGTGTGGGCCTATTTGGTCCTGAAGTGAAAGTGGTCGGTGCCGGCAAGTCTAACGCCGGCCGCCCACGGTTGCCCATACG
>JAUMCS010000037.1:14427-22800 GCA_032122355.1 Burkholderiaceae bacterium | reverse complement strand
CTTAAGCGCTGAGCGTTTATCAGGCTACCAAGGCCCCGTTTACGCTTTATTTGAAACTGAATTTGGTGTGCACATGGTACGCGCGATTGAGAAAATTCGTGCCGTGGGCGCCAATGCCACCACCGCCCAGTATTTACAAATACCTGAGCACACAGCCCTTCTCAGCGTTGAGCGGCTTTCATACACTTATGCTAATCAACCCATTGAACTACGCATGGGTTTTTATCTCACCGATACCCACTTCTATCACAATGAATTGAACTGAGTTTTACCCCTGAGTTTTTACCCTCAGGGCTAGGTAAAATGGTGGTTTTCACACCCCAATAGCCTTTGCCATGTCTACAAACCCCCTAGAAAACAAACAGCAAGCTTGGTCTGCCCTTTTTTCCGAACCCATGAGCGAGCTGGTCAAGCGCTACACCGCCAGTGTGGCTTTTGATCAACGCCTATGGCTTGCAGATATCACCGGCAGCCTTGCACATGCCCGTATGTTAGCGGCTCAAAGCATTATTTCAGCTCAGGACTTGGCCGATATTGAGCGCGGCATGGCGCAAATTCAGCAAGAAATTGAAAGCGGCCAATTTGAGTGGCGCCTAGACCTAGAGGATGTACACCTCAACATTGAAGCGCGCCTAACACAGTTGGTGGGCGATGCCGGCAAACGCCTGCATACCGGCCGCTCACGTAACGACCAAGTGGCCACCGATATACGCCTATGGCTTCGAGCTGAAATTGATCAACTCACGCCTCTGCTCGCTGCATTGCAACGCACACTGGTTGAGCTGGCCGCCCAGCACACGCACACCATTATGCCCGGCTACACCCACTTGCAAGTAGCGCAACCCGTGAGCTTTGCCCACCACTTACTGGCTTATGTGGAAATGTTTGCCCGTGATGCCGAGCGGCTGGCCGAAGTACGTGCCCGAGTGAATCGGCTGCCACTGGGCTCAGCGGCATTGGCCGGCACCAGCTACCCACTAGATCGGGCACAAGTTGCCCGCGAACTGGGTATGCTTGATGCTCAAGGACATCCGGCTTTATGCCAAAATAGCCTAGATGCTGTGAGCGATCGTGATTTTGCCATTGAGTTCAGTGCATTTGCCAGTTTGGTGATGGTGCATATCTCACGCCTGAGTGAAGAAATGATTTTGTGGATGAATCAAAACTTTGGCTACATTGATCTGGCCGATCGTTACTGCACCGGTTCATCCATCATGCCGCAAAAGCGCAACCCCGATGTGGCCGAACTTGCTCGCGGCAAAACAGGGCGCGTGGTGGGGCACCTCAATGCTTTGCTGATTTTGATGAAGGGACAACCCCTAACCTACAACAAAGACAATCAAGAGGATAAAGAACCCCTGTTTGATTGCGTAGATACGGTTCGTGATACCTTGCGCATCATGACAGAAATGGTCGAAGGCATCGTGGTCAAACCCCAAGCCATGGAAGCCGCCGCCCTGAAAGGTTATGCAACCGCCACCGATTTGGCTGATTACTTAGTACGCAAAGGGGTGCCCTTTCGTGATGCCCATGAAGTGGTGGCTCATGTGGTCAAAAGCGCACTGCAACAAAACCGTGCACTCACGGATTTCAGTTTGGCCGAATTGCAAGCTTTTCACCCCCAAATCACCGATGATGTGGTGAACTGCCTGAGTTTGCAAGGCTCAATGAATGCGCGCAACACGCTGGGCGGAACCGCACCGGCACAAGTGCAAGCGCAAATTGCGCGGCATCGCACCCGACTAGGCCACACTCATTCACGCCAATAACGCTGCGTTTGCTGGCGCCAGCATTGCGGGGTTTGATGACTTCGCCATTGCAAAGCGCCACACTGATCGCTACGGAGCCAGGTAATGCCTCTATCCAAATAGCGCTGCTCCACATCGGGCGCAGGGTGGCCGTAGCGGTTGCGGTAGCCCATTTGCGCTACAGCCCATTGGGGTGCAACCGCATCCAAAAATGGCTCGGTTGATGAAGTGCGGCTACCATGATGCGGCACCATCAATAAATCGCTGCGCAAATCTGTTTTGCTCTGAGTGAGTGCCCATTCCTGTGGAGCTTCAATATCTCCGCTGAGCAAAGCTGAACGGCCCTGTGCGTCTTGAATTTTCAGCACACAACTGCGCGCATTGGGTTTATCCCCACCGCGGCCTGTGGGCGCTTGTGCATACTCCGTCATAGCGGGTGGGTGCAACATACTCAAGCGCACGCCGTCCCATTCCCAATTCTGCCCATCTAAGCAATGCCGATGCGGCACGCCTTTAGCCAACAACGGATGCCCAGGCTCTAGCGACGAAGTTAACCACCGCACCGGCAGTGCATTCATCACCGCTTCCGCACCGCCCACATGGTCTGCATCACGGTGGCTTAGCACCAGTGCGTCTAACTGAGCAAACCCCTTGGCACGCAAATAGGGCACCACCACACGCACGCCGGCATCAGATTCACGCGAGTACAAAGGGCCTGCATCGTATAACAGAACATGGTTTTGGGTTTGCACCAACACGGCAGTGCCCTGCCCCACATCCAAAGCGGTTAATACAAACTGGCCATGCTCAGGCGCATCTACCGGCGGCCACAGCATAGGCCCTATGAATAAGGCCCCACTCAAACGCCAGCGCCACGGCAAGTAAGCCAGCATAAACACCACAGCCCCTAGCAACCCCAAAGCCTGTAGCGCTATCGGTGCAGTTGGCACATACCACACTGCCCCGGGCATTTGCAAAGCCCACTCTAAGCCTTGCATCAGCAGCACCAGCAAGCCATGGGCACCCCACCAAGCCACAGGTAGGACCACACCGATTAGTGCTAATGGGGTAATCACAAATGTCACTAAAGGAATGGCCAGCAAATTGGCTACCAACCCCACCACGGAGATTTGATGAAACAACAATATCGTCAAAGGCGCTAAGCCAACCGTAATCAGCATTTGAGTACGCAAACCCTCTTGCGCCATAGCCAGCCAACGCTGCCACAAGGGGTCAGGGGCTAATACTGACCGACCCACTCCATCTTCTGCTTGCTCATTTTGAGCACGGGTTGAAATCAATAATAAGCCCACCGCAGCAAACGATAGCCAAAAACCCGCTTGCATCAGGGCCCATGGGTCAAACATCACCACCACCATGGCCGCGGCCAATAAAATCATCAATACAGGCCAATTGAGGCCCCGATCGCGCAGCACGGCGGCTACCACCAGCATCACCACCGTGCGTTGTGCGGGCAATCCCCATCCAGCCAGCAGGCCATAAGCCACGGCAAATAGCACACCCAACCATTGCCCCGCGCGAGGCGCTGGCACGAGCAAGGGTAAGGTTTTGTGCTGTCGCCATAGCCAGGCAAATAAGCCTCCAGCGACCCAAGCAAACAAGGTCACGTGTAAGCCACTGATGGCCATCAAATGCGCTACACCAGTATCACGAAACAATGCCCAATCGCTGCGGTCAATGGCGCTTTGATCGCCCACCACCAAAGCAGCAATCACACCAGCTGACCGTGGATCTTCGACCCGCTGGTATATGGCATCTTTGATGTGCTGGCGCAAAGCCTCTACCGCATACAAGCCTTGCCAAGCGGGCGCATCAGCCAATCGCTGGGGCACTGCCCCACTGCTTGGGCGCACATAGCCACTAGCGCCGATTTGTTCCTCAAGCATCCACAGCTCGGTATCAAAACCATGGGGGTTCACTAAACCCCGCACCTGCTTGAGGCGCACCGGCAAGCGCCAGCGCTGCCCAGGTATCACCATCACACTAGGGCCCAGCAATGAATCTTCGGCATTTTGCCCACGCCACCAACCCAAGGAAACACGTTGCGGTACTTGCACGGTTGCCCCATCCTGGTTGGTGTGCAACTGCGCTTGCTCAACCTGCAACACAAAGCGCACGCCATCTTGCACCACCCGTGGTAATTCAGCCACAGTACCGGTTAGCCATAAATCTTTTCCTTCTAATTCAGGTTGCAAACGATCGGCCATGCGCTCATGGGCCAATTTACCCGACCAAGCCCATGCCAAAGTCATCGCCACCAATAAGGCCAACATCAACTGTAAAGCCGCACCCATAGCCTGCAACACAGGCCCGCACTTAGCTCCCAACCTAGCCTGCCGTGCTGCTGTAGGCTTGAGCCATATGGAAATCAGCACGGTCAGGCAAGCCACGAGCATGGCTACACCCGCATAAAGTGCGCACGTATGCAGTGGTGGCAATTCGGCCAATTGCAAGTGCGCTGCCACACCCAGTAACCAACCCAAGGCAAACACTACCCAAAATGCGGCGCCAGAACGCCTAAAATTCGTGAGGAAATGGAAGAAATCTGAGCGATTTTGAAACATACTTAACCGTGGAATCATTCCTTTAAAAAATACCAGCCCAACCGTGATCCATCCCCTGCACCCGATTGAAGCATTAACCTTGCAACTGGCGCAACAAGCCATAGGCTTGTCGTCGCCCAATCCACGTGTGGGGTGTGTCATTACACACGCTGAAGGGGCCATTCTAGGCCAAGGGCACACCCAAGCGGCCGGTCAGGCCCATGCTGAGGTGATGGCATTACAACACGCCAGCAGCCAAGGTTATGAAGTAGCCGGTGCAACGGCTTGGGTTAGCCTTGAACCCTGCGCTCACCACGGGCGCACTCCGCCCTGCTACCAAGCCTTGATACAAGCGCAAATTGCTGAAGTGGTCGTAGCCGTGCAAGACCCCAACCCCCTGGTGGCAGGCAAGGGCTTACAAGCCCTGCGTGATGCGGGCATTCGCGTGCGCATGGGCAGCCCTGATTGGGCACAAGCGGCCACTGACCTCAACGTAGGCTTTTTTTCACGCATGCAACGCCAGCGGCCCTATGTGCGCCTGAAGGCTGCGGCCTCACTGGATGGCACCACGGCTTTGTGTAATGGCACCAGTCAATGGATCACCAGCGAAGCCGCCCGCACCGATGGCCACCACTGGCGGCACCGAGCATGTGCCATACTCACCGGCATTGGTACCGTATTGCACGACAACCCGCGCCTTGATGTACGGTTGGGGTCGATCAGCCAAACGGCGCTACAACCCATTCGGGTGGTACTTGACACGCACCTGCGCATACCTGCAGATGCCCGTGTTTTGCAAGCACCTGGCTTAACCCTCATCTACACCAGCAACCGGCTCTCACCTGAGCATACCCAGCGCCAACAGCAGCTTGAACAAGCATGGCATAGCCAAGGCCTGAGCCAATACGTTGAAATCATTCCTACCCCTTGTGGGCCTAGGCTGAGCTGGGAATTTATTTTGCATGATCTAGGCCGGCGCCAAATCAACGAGTTGCATATTGAGGCTGGGCATACTGTGAATGGTTCAGCCCTGCGTGAGGGCTGGGTGGATGAATTATTGCTGTATGTGGCGCCTTGCCTTTTAGGCCAGGGCATGAACATCGCCAGCTTAGAAGCCCAACCCCTGCAATCATTGGCGCAAGGCGTTGCCTTGCAATTCATCGAATGCATACCTATCGGGCCTGATCTTCGGATTCGTGCAAGCACTCGCTCGCCCATTTCCGCCATGAATTCTCTAGTTTTTTCTTCGCTACCAACGGACACCACACCATGAGCATTTTCATTGTTTACTTGTCGCTCTTGCTTGATCAAATCAAACCAGCCTCGCATCATGTGGTCATTCATCGTGCCCTTGCCGCAGCCATTGAGGCCATAGAGCATCGTTTTAATGCGGGTGGCGAGCATCATGCCCGCGTGATTTGGTGCGTTACCGTTTTAGCGCCTACCGTTGTGGTTGCGTTGATTCACCATCTACTATCTGGGAGCAATAGTTTTTTATCGTTCCTTTTGAGTTTGGGCATTTTATACACCTTGGTGGGTTTACGTGCTTATAACCAGTCTTTATCCCAAGTACTAGAGTCATTTGAAAAAGGCCAAGAAACCGAGAGTAGGCAACATCTCAGCGCATGGCAGAAAATCGATCCGGCTCAACTGCCGCGTGGTTCAACTTGCGTGCAAATCAATGAGCAATCGGTCATGGCTTCGCATCAGCAAGTGCTGGGCGTGGTATTTTGGTTTGTATTTTCATCCCTACTCGGCTGGGGAGCAGCGGGTGCGGTGCTGTATGTTTTGGCATGGCACCACATTCACCGGCTTCCTACCCAGGCCGATGCGGAGCCCCACATCGCACAAACCTACTGGGAGTGGATAGACTACATACCTGCGCGCCTAACAGCCATAGGATATGTGGTGGTGGGTGATTTTGAAGAAGCCCTGGCAGCATGGCGCCGTGCCAGCAGCTTATGGAAGCTCACCAGCACCGATATGCTTTTAGCTACTGCCTCGGGTGCCACGGGTGCGCCTATGGGTCACCTGCCGGCAAATACTCAGGAATTGGATATAGAACCCCTGACTACGCATATCACCCCCACCCTTAGCGAGCCTGATGAAAAAACTCAAATTCAGCAGCTACGCTCGGTCAGTGCCCTCATTTGGCGCACGATGGCACTGTGGCTGGTATTGCTGACTTTTGTGGTCATCATCGCCAGCCTAAGCAGCCTTACCCGTGCAGTTTTTGGGTAATGGTTTGAGGGTGTTTTTCTCACACTGGTTCAATCTAGCAGCTCGTTCAGTCGGGTGATATAGGCGATAATGTGTCCAGCTTAATTCGGAACGCACTGCGTACCAAATCGAAAAAGCCTCAAAGAGGTTTGCACTTGAATGGCATCCACAGCACGAAAAACCTGACTGCGGGCATCGACAATCAAGTATCATAGCTGTTTTAACAACTCGGTCATGTCTGCGGGTGCATCAGGAAGGCTTACCATAGGGGTTGCTAACTTCGACACTGGAGGCCGAAGCATTTTGGGGCGGGGTTTTATGGCTCATGTGGAGTCGGCCTCTTTATTCTTGTTTTCCATCAACAATATCAAGCGATCGAAATCGCTCTGAAACAGCCTATCTTGCACGATGCGGTATTTCTCAAACTCTGTTTCTGCGTGTAGCTTAGCCTGTTCGTGTGAAATCTTGCCTGGCCCCGTCAGGATTTCATCGCCGTTGAATTCCAAAAACCCGTCTAGTCGCTTAGCCCAATCAGCCATCGTCATGGGGATTTTTCGTAGCGCTTGCAATTCCCCGAAGTCTAAGTAAACCGATACGATGCGCTGCAGATAATCAAGTTCATCAGCATTTAAATAATTTTTGGCGATGGACACATCGGACTTGACGATCTTACCGCGAGGTGCCCCCTCCCAGGAGGTAAGCCCCATGTTCGTTTTATCAGCGTCAGCGCGTGCCACAATCAATTCTGCCGCAGTGTGGCGATGCACGGCCCAATGCAGCTTATTTTGAACCAGAGCAAAAAATACGCGCGTGGTTTGAGCTTCACTATCATAGTCAAATGCCGTGGCATACAGGTCGGTTACTTTTTGATAGAACTTACGCTCCGACAGACGAATCTCGCGGATCAGTTCCTGCTGCCGCTCAAAATATTCATCGGTGAACAGGTGGCCTTTTTTCAGCCGTTCCACGTCCATCGTCCAACCCTGAATGGTGTAGTCTTTGACGATTTCGCTGGCCCATTTGCGAAATTGCACTGCGCGCGGATTATTCACCTTAAAGCCTACAGCAATAATGGCTTGCAAGTTGTAGTGCTTGACATCGCGCGACACCTGTCGACGACCTTCTGTTTGAACAATCCGGAAATTCCGGACAGTTGCCAAGTCCTCTAGCAGCTCGCCATCTGAAAAAACTTTTTGCAGATGTTCATTGATGGTGCGCACATCCACATCGTACAGCGCGGCCATCATCTTTTGTGTCAACCAAATATTTTCGTCTTCATAACGCATTTCCACGCTGTTATCTTGCGAACCCATGGCCGCCACAAAAGTCAAGTACTCCGCCGCTGACGAGCGATTCATCGACACTGCTGTGGCACTCGATGCGGGGGCATTTCTGGATGTAATTTTTTTGCTCATGAGCTGCCCTCGCCAACTGCATGCTGCATCTCACCCCCCAATCGGGCTTGTCGCTCCCTTGCCAATAAAACCACACGATGCAATTGATCTTGCAATAATTGCATATCGGGCAAGGCATGCAAATATTGCGCTACGCGGATGTTGGCACTTTCTAGGTCCATCAACTCCACCTGCTCGCGGTCGGCGCTGGCGCATAGAATCAGGCCTATGGGTGATGCCTCGCCATCGGCTCGGTCGTTTTTATCCAACCAGCGTAAATACAGCTCCATTTGGCCTTTATGTGCCGGTGAAAATTTCTCTAGTTTCAGCTCTACTGCCACCAAGCGGCGCAGGTGCCGGTGATAAAAAAGAAGATCCAAATAAAAATCATCTGCACCCACACTGATACGCTTTTGCCGCGCTACGAAGCTAAAGCCTGCGCCCAAC
>JAUMCS010000037.1:8937-14417 GCA_032122355.1 Burkholderiaceae bacterium | reverse complement strand
AAGAAAGTCCAGCATATAGGGATCACGAAACACCAGGTCCGGGCTTATTTGCCCACCTTCGCGCAAGTGGCTCAACTCTTGCGCAATTACGGCTTCAGGCTGTTTGGCAATAGCCGAACGCAAATACAACTGGCTACCAATGCGCTTGCGCAGGGTGCGTACGCTCCAGCGTTCGATGCGGCACATTTCAGTGTAAAACTCACGCTCCAGAGGTTCTTTAAGGGGCAAAATTTCTATGAAATGGCTCCAGCTTAATTCTCGGGACAGTGTCGTAAGAATTTCAGCATCGGGAAACGCTTCAGAAAACTGTACCATGCGCCGCAAACTACGCAGCCCAAAACTCTGCCCATAAGCCTGCACCAATTGTGTCGACAGCGTCGACACAATTTGCTCGCCATAGTCCGCACGGGCACAGCCCAATATTTCGCGGCGAACCCGATCACCCACTTGCCAATACAGCAAGGTTTGCGTACTGTTCGCCGTTCCTGCAACATAGGCACGCGCCTGCTCAATCAAATAACGTATTTCTGCGAATAGCGGCTGGCCTGTTGGTGTTGAAGTGCTGATACTCGATGTTGAAGCTGATTTAACCATGCCTACCCCCCTCAAATCACCATTAACCCAATATCCAGTCCAGCGAGTTCAAGTTGCAGGTTGGCGAGTTGTTCATCGGCATGGGTGCACACAAAGCATGAATTGAGCATAATCACTTGGGCGGGCATGGCTTTGATGATTTCGTCTTTGAGCGCATGACTGTAGGTTTCAAAGCATAGCCACATGGTTTTGTTATCGGCCATGAGCACGCGGTGTACCGTTACGCCGGCCACTTGGCGGGGTTTAGATATGGCATGCACGCCTAATGCACCTAGGCCATGCTTGAGCAATAGTTCGGTGAGCATGGCGGTTTGTGTATTTTCGCTTGCTGAGGTGGGTTGTTTTTCAGCGGTTTGAAAAATGGATAATTGTTCTCGCAATGCCTCGGCGGTGGTGACATCGCCACGCCATACTTTAAAGTTAGAAGGGGCCAAGGTGAAATGGGCGCAGGCGAGGTCTTGCGTGGTGAGCTGGTTTTCAGCTTTGAGTTTGGCAATGACTTTGTCTACGCGGGCTCGGGTGATGTCGGCAATGGTGCGGTAGCCGGCTTTGTAGGCTTCGCTAGCTTCGTCAAGTTTTTCGGGCATTTGAACGCTGATGCATTGGCGGTTGCCGCCGTCTTCTGCATTCAACTCCATCACTGCGTGCGCCGTGGTGCCGCTGCCTGCGAAAAAATCTAAAATAATAGAGTTGTTGTCTACTGACAGCTTCAATACTTCATTAATCAGTCGTACTGGCTTTGGAGTATCAAATAATTTCTTGCCATCAAAAAGCCTCATCAACTCCTTAGTACCCTCAGTTGCTGTTCCTGTATCAGTCCATACTGTGAACGGATTAGTCCCTCTGCCTTCAGCCTCTGACTTAAATCTTTTGTATTGGGGTCTGCCTTTTCCATTTTTTCCAAATACAACCCTTTTTTCTAACAAAGCTTGTTGGAATTTTTCTTGAGAAAAACGCCAATGCCTGCCAATTGGTGGCAAGTGCTGCTCTCCTGTTATCGGATTGCAAATTGGATAAGTTAGATTTGGTCTGATATTGGGAGCATCAAACGGATCAGCAATCCAAGCCCCCCGCACATCCCCATCAGGATTATCAAATTTCCCAATATCAATTTCCAGTGGATTCAACCGAAAGATATCTCGTTTCTTACTGAAACAAAGCGTATGGTTATGAGATAAAGACACATCAACATCGTTTTGACTTGATTTTCGATGCTGCCAAATGAAATCTGCAACAAAATTCTCTGCCCCAAACACCTCATCACAAAGCAACTTCAAATTTGCTACTTCGTTATCATCAATACTAATAAAAATAACCCCATCATCCCGTAACAAATTCCGCGCCAAATACAAACGCGGATACATCATGCTCAGCCACGCACTGTGATATTGCCCGCTTTCCTTACTATTCTTTTTCCACAAACTTTGCTTATTCAAATACCCATCTTCATTTTTCTCACCCGTTCGGCGCTGGTATTCATCTAAAGTTTCTGAATAATTATCCGGATACACAAAACTATCATTACCCGTGTTATAGGGCGGGTCAATGTAGATCATTTTGACCTTACCGTAATAGCTTTTTTGCAGCACCCGCAGCACTTCTAAATTTTCGCCCTCAATCAGCATATGTTGGGCATTCGGCGGATTTTGGGCATCGGGCCGCAAAGTCAAAGTGCTGGTTTTTTGAATCTCGCGCCGCGCTGCACCCTTGCCCGCCCAATTCAGCTCATAGTGCTCATCACGCGCAAAACACTCATGCCCCAGCAACTCCTTGAGCCTTTGCCCATCAATCAAATGATCTGACATCACCTCGGGCGCCACCTGCCGAATCAAAGCCAACAACTCAGCCTGACGCTGCTCAAGTGCATTCGGGCTATGGCCCAATTGATCCATCAATGTGTGGGGTTTGGTGTTCATGGTTGAATGGCGTGATGGGGTTAAGGCTTGAAGCAAACCAAGACTAAGCGCGAATTTTAACTTGACATAAGTGGCTTGCGCTACCAACTGTATCCCGTCAGTACATATTGGAGCTTACAACTACTCCAATGCTTCTCTCAATGGTCAATATTAGAGGACTCACCTTTGTTTCACCCCCCACACAACCCCACCCGTGCCCGCGCATATTCCTCACGCCAGCGCTGCACCCGCTCCGCCACCGACTCCACTTCATGCACCGAGCCTATGCCTTGCCCGCAGCCCCAAATATCGCGCCAGGCCTTGGCTTGTAGAGCCTGATCAATGGCCGCAAAGTTCATGTGCTCAGGAGCCGATTCAGGCAACTCATCCGGATTCAAACCCGCCTGCACAATGCTCGGGCGCAAATAGTTGCCATGTACACCCGTAAAGTAATTGGTATAGAAAATATCATCTGAGGTACTTTGGCAAATCATATTTTTGTAGGCACTGCTGGCCTGTGCCTCGTGCGTGGCTATCAGGGCCGAGCCAATATACGCCACATCTGCACCCATGGCCTGAGCTGCCAATATGCCGCCGCCTGTGGCAATCGCACCCGAAAGCGCCAAGGGTCCATCAAACCATTGCCGAATTTCAGCCACCAAAGCAAACGGGCTTTTGATGCCAGCATGGCCGCCCGCACCTGCAGCCACCGCAATTAAACCATCCGCCCCCTTTTCAATCGCTTTATGGGCAAATGTATTGTTAATCACATCATGCAACACCACCCCACCCCAGGCGTGCACGGCTTGATTTACTTCCGCACGCGCACCTAAGCTGCTGATAATCACGGGTACACGGTACTTGGCACACAACGCTAAATCTTGCTCAAGCCGCGGGTTGGTACGATGCACAATTTGATTGATTGCAAAAGGTGCCGCCGGTTGATCGGGGTGCTGCGCATCCCAGCTACGCAGCGCTTGGGTAATTTCATCCAACCACTCATCTAACATCGAAACCGGCCGCGCATTCAAGGCGGGCAATGAACCCATGATGCCCGCTGTGCACTGCGCAATCAACATCTTGGGGTTGCTGATCAAAAACATCGGCGCCGCCATCACAGGCAGCCTGAGTTTAGAAAACAAAGCCTGGGTTTGCATTTAAAAAGCCTCCGTTGCTATCGCACTCACACTGGGCGCACCCTGCGTGATAGCCTGATGCAATGCCTGCGTGCGCACCAGTATATGATCGGTATAAAACCGCGCTGTATGCACCTTGGCTTGCATAAAGGCCACATCCGTACCAGCAGCCATGCGCTCATGCGCCACCAACCAGGCTCGGGCCATTTGCCAACCCGCTATTAAGTAGCCCGACAACATCAAAAACGGCACCGATCCCGCATACGCATCCACCACCGAACCCGAGGCCTGCGCTGCCAACATGTATTCCAATGACTCTGAAAACGCCACTCGGGCACTGGCCAGGCGTTGCTGCATCACGGCTGCATCGGCATAAGCCGAACTCGCCAACTGTTGCTCAGTTTGTTGGATGGCTGCAGCGATGCCTCGGGCGACTGCGCCTTTATCACGCCAAGTTTTACGGCCTAAAAAATCATTGGCCTGAATGGCCGTGGTACCTTCGTAAATGGTCAGAATTTTGGCATCACGCAAGTGCTGCGCCACGCCCGTATCTTCAATATACCCCATACCTCCGTGCACCTGCACCGCCAGTGCCACCACCTCTTGACTGACTTCCGTCACAAAGCCTTTCACAATGGGCACCATCCACTCATACAGGGCTGAATCTTCATGGGCTTTGTCGTGCTCAGCAGCTGCTACTAAAATCAAAGCGCGGCATCCTTCAGTGATGGCCCGCATGGTCAGCAACATACGCTTCACATCCGGGTGCTCAATAATGGCTACGGGTTGGGCTGATGAACTATTCACGGCACGGCTTTGTAGGCGCTGCCGCGCAAAATCTACCGCTTGCTGATAGGCCCTTTGTGCAATGGCCAAGCCTTGAACTCCCACGCCAAAACGGGCCGCATTCATCATGATGAACATATAGGCCAAACCGGCATTTTCCTGCCCCACCAATTCCGCCCAAGCTCCGCCGTTATCACCATATTGCATCACCGCAGTAGGGCTGGCCTTAATGCCCAGTTTGTGCTCGAGTGAAACGCAGCGCACATCATTGCGCTCACCCAGGGTGCCATCAGGCTGCACGCGATACTTAGGTACTATAAATAACGATAGCCCCTTCACCCCTTCTGGTGCGCCCTCGGCTCGTGCCAATACCAAGTGGATGATGTTTTCAGCCAAATCATGCTCACCGTAGGTGATATAAATTTTGGTGCCAAAAATCCGATAACTGCCATCGGCTTGCCTCTGCGCGCGTGTGCGCACTGCTGCTAAATCTGAGCCTGCTTGCGGCTCAGTGAGGTTCATGGTGCCCGTCCAGTTCCCGGCCATCAAGCGCGGCACATAGGTTTGCTTTTGCTGTGCAGAACCGGCCGTCAGCAAGGCCTCAATGGCACCATCAGTTAACAGCGGGCATAGCGCAAAGCTCAGGTTGGCGCTGTTGATGATTTCAATACAAGCGGCTGAAACACTTTTGGGCAAACCCTGCCCACCCCATTCAGTAGGATGCTGAACACCCTGCCAGCCCGCCGCCACGAATTGAGCAAAGGCTTTTTTAAAATCGGTACTGCAACTCACACACCCATCAGCAAAGCTCGGTGGTAGCCGATCACCCTGCTGATTGATGGGTGCAATCTCCTTTTGCGCAAATAAGGCACATTCATCTAATACCGCAGCCACTGTGGGCAAATCCAGTTCAGCAAACTGCGGCGATTGCGCTAATTCAGCCAACCCCACTAGTTCGGTTAAGTTAAAACTTAAATCCTTGAGCGGGGCTGTGTAGTTCATGGCTTCACCTTATTCGTGTGCTTGTACCCATTGTGGAATCACTTCAAACAAATCAGCTACCAAGCCA
>JAUMCS010000037.1:0-8927 GCA_032122355.1 Burkholderiaceae bacterium | reverse complement strand
CCACACTGAAAATTGGCGCATCGGGGTCTTTATTGATAGCCACAATAATTTTGGAATCTTTCATGCCCGCCAAGTGCTGAATAGCCCCGCTGATACCGCAGGCCACGTACAACTGCGGAGCCACAATTTTGCCAGTTTGACCCACCTGCCAGTCATTGGGGGCATAGCCCGCATCTACCGCGGCTCGGCTGGCACCTATGGCCGCACCCAATTTATCCGCTAGGGGGGTTAGTACCGCATCAAACTTTTCCGCGCTACCCAAAGCCCTGCCGCCCGACACCACCACCTTAGCCACGGCCAAATCAGGCCGCGCAGAAGTGGCCAGCTCGCTAGATACATAGGTGCTTTTTGAGGCAATAGGCTGCACTGCCAATGCCTCAATGGGGGCTGCTGCCGCACCGGCCTGTGCCGCATCAAACGCCGTGGTACGTATGGTCAGCACTTGAATGGCATCCGTGCTTTGCACCGTAGCCATGGCATTGCCAGCATAAATCGGGCGCACGTAGGTGTTGGGGCTTTGAATTTCCACCACATCGCTGATGGCTGCTACGTCCAACAAAGCAGCCAGGCGCGGTGCCACGTTTTTGCCTTGCGCAGTCGCAGCCAACACCACGTGCGTGTATTGGCGTGCCACACCCAGAACCAGTCCCGACAGGCTTTCAGCCAGGGCATGCGCTAGGCTTTCATGATCAGCATGCCAAACTTTGGCCACACCCGTGATTTGTGCGGCTTGCTGAGCAACCGAAGCGGCCTGATGGCCAGCCACCAGTACCTCTACACTCCCGCCACAAGCCAAGGCGGCACTGATGGCATTCAAGGTGGCGGGTTTGAGCGTTTGATTATCGTGTTCTGCAATTACAAGAGAAGTCATCATGCGCTCCTTTTAGGAAATAACTTTGGCTTCATTTTTCAATTTATCCAGCAAAGTGGCCATATCCGGCACTTTGATACCCGCTTTGCGCTGGGCCGGCTCGGTCACCTTCAGGGTTTTGATGCGGGGAGCAACATCCACACCCAAATCCGCTGGCGTGATCACTTCCAAAGGCTTTTTCTTGGCCTTCATGATATTGGGCAATGTCACGTAACGCGGATCATTCAAGCGCAAATCGGTCGTGATCAGTGCGGGCAAGCTCAAACGCAGGGTTTCAAAACCGCCATCAATCTCACGCACCACCGTCACTTGTTCGGGTGTGAGTTCGACCTTAGAGGCAAAAGTGGCTTGGGGCATATCCGCCAAGGCAGCCAGCATTTGTCCGGTTTGGTTGCAGTCATCATCAATGGCTTGTTTGCCCAGCAGCACCAAATGGGGCTGCTCTTTATCTACCAAGGCTTTCAGCAGTTTGGCCACGGCCAAAGGTTGCAGCTCTAGCTCGGGTGGCGTTTCCACCAAAATGGCACGGTCGGCACCCAAGGCCAGTGCCGTGCGCAAGGTTTCTTGGCACTGCGCCACACCGCATGAAATCGCCACAATTTCAGTGATCGCGCCTTTTTCTTTCAAGCGTATGGCTTCTTCCATGGCAATTTCATCAAACGGATTCATGCTCATTTTGACGTTAGCGATATCCACACCGCTGCCATCCGTTTTGACACGCACTTTCACGTTGTAATCCACCACACGTTTCACGGCTACCAGTGCCTTCATGGGTTTTTCTCCTGCAACAATATTATTTCAATTATAAGTTAGGGGTTACGATTGTAGGCAAGCCTTGATCAAGACTCACCTCATTTATCATGTCGGTATTGATGTTAACACTTGCCTAAATCCTTGAGCCCGATTTCTATATCACCCGATTGCGCCAGTTTTTCAACGCCATTGCCATGGCGTGTGGGGGTCTTTGACTCTGGTATGGGTGGGCTTTCGGTGCTGCCTGCCCTGTGCGAAGCCCTGCCGCAAGCGCATTTGATGTATGTGGCCGATAGCGCCTATGCCCCTTATGGCGAGCGTGATGATGCATTTATTTTGAACCGCAGCCGATTTCTGGCTGAATTTTTGTGGGAACAAAATGCCGACCTCATCATCATGGCATGCAATACCGCCACGGCCTGTGCCGCCGATGTGCTGCGCCGTGAATACCCTACACGCACCATCATCGGCATCGAGCCCGGCATCAAACCCGCTACACAAATCACGCAAAATGGCCAAATTGGTGTGATGGCCACTTCCCTGACCCTGCAAAGCCAACGACTGAAAAACCTCATCCAAACCCACAGTGCCCATGCCACGGTGCATACCCAAGCCTGCGTGGGCTTAGCCGCCGCCATTGAAAACAGCCTAGGCCCTAATGCGGCATTGCAGCAATTGATTGACCAGCACTGTCAACCGCTGATTCAAGCGCAATGTGATGTAGTGGTATTGGGTTGCACACATTACCCCTTTGTGCGCTCTATGATTGAAGATACCCTGGGCCCGCAAGTGAGTGTGATTGATACGGCACTAGCTGTGGCCAAACGCGCCGTTGCGCTATCGCCCCTTACCGCCATGAAGCACCATGCTACGCACCCTCACTCTGGCGTGCCCCACCCTGATAACACCCAATTCTGGACCAGTGGCGACCCCCTGAAAATGGTTGAATTTGCGCGCCACTGGCTCAACTGGGATATCACTGCGCACCCCCTACCCTATGCATCCGATTGATCTGAATTTAAGCCAACAATATGCCACTGAGCTCTCAAGCTTATGCATACCCTATCAACCGCAAGCTGCCACAGCCCCTGCATGGTTGCATTTCAATCAAGCTTTGGCTGAAGAACTGGGCTTAGATGCAGATCACCTATCGGGCCCAGCGGGCTTGGCACTGTTTTCAGGTCAGGCCACCCCGCCGGGCTCTCAGCCCATTGCACAAGCCTATGCGGGGCATCAATTTGGTGGATACTCGCCTCGGCTGGGTGATGGCCGCGCCCTGCTGCTGGGCGAGTGGCTCACACCTGATCAACGGCTGGTGGATATCGCCCTGAAGGGCTCGGGGCGCACGCCTTTTGCCCGTGGTGGCGATGGCAAAGCCGCCGTGGGGCCTATGTTGCGTGAACTAATTATCAGCGAGGCCATGCACGGCTTGGGCATACCCACCACACGTACGCTGGCGGTGGTGGCTACTGGTGATCAGGTACTGCGCAAACAAGCCTTGCCTGGTGCGGTCATGTGCCGAGTAGCTGACAGCCATATTCGTGTGGGCACTTTTGAATATGTGGCATTTCATCAACCTGACCCTGCCTATCACAACCTGCAAACGCTGCTCGATTACACCCTGCGACGCCACTACCCTGAAGCTGTAACAGCAGAAAACTCAGCAAACAACCCAGCATTGCGCTTATTTCAGTTGGCCATGGATAGGCAAGCGTATTTGATTTCGCGTTGGATGGGTGTCGGCTTTATTCATGGCGTGATGAACACCGACAACATGACGCTCAGCGGCCAAACCATTGACTATGGCCCTTGCGCCTTTATGGAAGCGCATGATACTCAAGCCGTGTTCAGCTCTATCGATCATGCGGGCCGCTATGCCTATGGACAGCAGCCGCACATCGCCCAATGGAACTTAGCGCGTTTGGCTGAAGCCTTATTGCCGCTGATTGATACCGATAGCGATCGGGCCGTGGAACTGGCCACCGATGCCCTCAAAGGCTTTGATGAATGCTATGAATCGTATTGGCTGCAAGAATTTCGAAGCAAACTCGGTTTATCGAGCCTGAGTCACCAAGCAGATGGGCAACAAGATAAACAACTCATCCGTGATTATTTGATTCTGATGGAAACCTACCAAGTTGATCACACCTTGGGTTTTCGGCTGCTGGGTGAAGTGTTAAGGGGGAACGCCGCCCCGCTGAAAGGTCTGTTTGCGAAGGGTTCAACAGTACTGGAAATTTGGGTAGAAAAATGGCAAGAACGCTTGGCGCTTGAGCAAATACCGTGGCTTGAAACAGCAGACAACATGGATAGGCACAACCCCTTGATCATCCCGCGCAACCACCGCGTGGAAGAAGTGCTCACCGCCGCGAGTGAAGAAGGCGATTTGCAACCGCTTGAGCGCTTATTGAAATGGGTGCGTCAGCCCTATGCGAAAGTTGAAGATGCGTGGGCCACTGAGCCGGCTCCAGTGCTATTTACGCAGGGCTATCAAACATTTTGTGGAACGTAACTTGAAATTTGTCAATATGAACCGTGAAATCATCATTCAAACCCTGCAAGCAAAAGTGCCCAAGCTACTGGCAGTCTATGCCTTCGGCAGCCGCATAACGGGAACAGCAGGGCCTAACAGTGACCTTGATTTGGCGGTGTTGGTAGCCGGTTATGCCGATCCGCTGGCTTTATTTCATCTCACCGGCGAACTGGCCGATGTGGCCGGCTGCGCGGTGGATTTACTGGATTTTCGTGCTGCTTCTACGGTCATGCAATATCAGATAATCACCACTGGCCTGCGCTGGTGGGCGCGAGATGCACAGGCCGCCTTGTTCGAAGCGGCGGTGTTAAGTGAAAAAACCGCACTGGATACAGCACGGGCGGGGCTGTTAGCCGATATTCAACAAACGGGGATGGTTTATGGTCGATGATGTATTAGTTAACAAGGCAGCAGTGATTGAGCGCTGTGTGGCGCGAGCACGTCACGAATACACCCGCGGCCCTGCCACCTTTGCCACCGACTACACGCGCCAAGATGCCGCCATACTCAATATTCAACGCGCCTGCGAGGCTGCGCTAGACATGGGGCAGCATTTGATTCGGCGTGAAAAGCTGGGTGTGCCACAAAGTGCACGTGACGTATTTGTACTGCTGTCGCAAAGTGGCTGGATTACCCCGCCATTGGCCGAAAGCCTCAAGCACATGGTGGGCTTTCGCAATATTGCGGTGCATGACTACCAAGCACTACAAATGCCCATTACCGTGAGCATCATTGAAAAACATCTTGATGATTTTCTAACCTTCAGCCAAACCCTGTTGCTGCGGGATGCAGCATGACTGGTTGAGGATTTTGGAAGCTTAGCGCGAGGTTTATTGAATGAGCAACGTTGATGGTGTGTTATAAAATTTGTTTATTGGGATTTTTGAGACGGTAAATACCGATATGTTAATTGAGCATACTCCAATGGGGTTGTGTAACGTTCGTATGCGCCCTACTCAACATAACAAGATCATGGAACTACAACTAGTCCTAAACACCATAGCAACTGATATCTTTCGAAATCAAGGTGATTGCGATTTCATAGCTGCTCGTTCAAATTTTAAACTTCGGCTACGGCAACAGTTTTTGTGGTCGGCCCAACAATGTATTGAGAAGTATCTAAAGGCAATTCTTCTTTTCAATGGCCAATCAATTCTCAGGTATGGTCACAATCTGCGTGCATTGAATAAGGCCGTAAAAAACAATTTGAGTTGCAGTCTGACCAAGAGCAATTCCTCAATTACTTATCAACGCAAGGTGAAAATCGCGATGGAAACCTACCAAGTTGATCACACCTTGGGTTTTCGGCTGCTGGGTGAAGTGTTAAGGGGGAACGCCGCCCCGCTGAAAGGGTTGTTTGCGAAGGGTTCTAGAGTACTGGAAATTTGGATAGAAAAATGGCTTGAACGCTTGGCGCTTGAACAAAAACCCAGGCTTGAAACAGCCGACAACATGAATAGCCGCAACCCCTTGTTCATCCCGCGCAACCACCGTGTGGAAGAAGTGCTCACAGCCGCGAGTGAAGAAGGCGATTTGCAACCGCTAGAACGTTTATTGAAATGGGTGCGTCAGCCGTATGCGAAAGCTGACGATGCGTGGGCCACTGAGCCGGCTCCGGTGCTATTTACACAGGGTTATCAAACATTTTGTGGAACGTAGGTTGGTGGCTTAAATTGCATAACAAAGTGAAAAGCTCACACGGTTCAGGATGGAAAATGGACTTTTCCGGGATAGACTTTGAGCACTCAAGGAGCGCCGCATGACTGAAGACATCCGTTGGAAACAACGTTTCAGCAATTTTTCGAAGGCCTTTGCCGACTTGGATGCCGAAGTGGCCTTACGAGCCTCTCGGCCTCTATCGCGCCTAGAGGAAAAGGGTCTTATCCAATCCTTTGAATACACTCATGAACTGGCCTGGAATGTGCTGAAAGATTACCTAGCCGATGAGGCGGGCACCACTGGCCTGATGGGATCTAAAGACACCACGCGCGAAGCCTTCAAACGCGGGCTAATAGAAGACGGTGAAACCTGGATGGACATGATCAAGTCTAGAAACCTCACCTCACACGTGTATGATCACGAAACGGCCCGCGCCATAGCTGATGCCATCAGCCAGCGCTACCACAAGCCATTTGCCACTTTGCATGCGCGCTTTTTGCGCTTGTACCAAACGCCATAGCACTCCATGAGTACGCCCCGCTTTGGTTTGTCGGCCAGCACCATTAGCCGATTGCAAAGCGTGTTTGCACAACACCCACAAGTGCAGCGCGCCGTGGTGTATGGCTCACGGGCCAAAGGCAACTATCAACCTGGCTCAGACATTGATCTGTGTCTGTTCGCAACTGACGGTGCGCACATTGACCACCGCCAACTGGCGCAAATTTTTGACGAAATTGATGAACTGCTTCTGCCCTATACCGTAGATCTTTCGGTATTCGACCAACTCAACCACGTTGACCTGCGCGAGCACATTACGCGCGTGGGGCAGGTTTTGTATGCGCGCCAATAGGAAATAACGTAAGGTTTAAATCACAGTATCAAACGTTTTGTTGTATCCCCAAGTGCAGTACGCCAAGATACCGCCATACTCAATATTCAACGCGCCTGCGTGGCTGCACTAGATTAATGGAGCAACTGCAAGGCCCCCATGCCCCGCTGCAAAGGGCTCAAGCCGCCCGATTGATCAATGAACATGAAATGGGTGAGTTATTCAAGGTGATTGCGCTGCAAGCAGGGGCTGAGGGGGCACTGGCGGATGATTGGGAGCCCTTAGGGTTTAGGCAGGGGGATCGGAGTCATGTGTTGTAGGGGGGGTGCCACCCGCTTGAGATGGTTACAGCAAGCCGTACCTTTGCCCCGCAACTCTGGTCGGAGGGAAGCTGCAAGCCGTTGGCTCAGTGGGTCACCACGTCTTCATCTTGCAGGCTGGGGCGCCACTGGCCACGAGTTTCCTTGACCACGATTTTTTGTTTGACCAAACGCTCGACAGTGTTGATTCGCTCAACTGCCTTGGCAATCGGCTCATTGCCTTCTGCTTGGGCTGTATAAAGCAGGCGCACGAGCTTGTCCGCCCAGCGCGGCACCTTGCTGGTTTTTTCCCAACGGGCAACGGACTGGCCGTCGATACCCATCAGCTTGCCCAAAGCTGGCTGCGACAGCAGCATGCCCGCACTACGGATATAGCGAAACTCCGCACCTGTGAGCAACGATGCCTTGCGGGTTAGCGCCATGCAGATGGAGCGCGTGAGGCCATCGAGGTTATGAAAAGCCACGCCCTCGCCGTAGGGGGTCTTCTTGATTTCGTATCCATTGGCCAGCCACACGTTGCGCAGCCCGCCATCTGTGTAGTGATACATATCAGTCCTTTTTGACATCCAACACGGTCACAACGACCAAATCAGTTGCTGGGTACTCTACATACACAACAACCGCGACCTGCATACCTGCCACGAACCTTTGCATTCGACACAAAAGGCCAGGATGCTTCATATCCGGCTCAGGTGGAAGCGCAAAACTGCCCAGGCGCAATACCTCAAGCACCATTGGATCGTTGACATGTCGCTGGCGCATGCGCTTTCTGGCATGCTTGGTATAAATCACATGTGCTGCAGTCTTTTGCAGACTGCCGGATATGTCGCTCCAGTTGACGATCGGATGGAGAGCCCAAGATATGTACCTATTATTTTGATAGGTGGCATTGTACTATATTCAAAAATTTTGTGTGACTAAATATGGAGAATGCCAGGTGATCAAGCCGAAAAACGGCGAATGCCGATTTGTTGGGAACACCGCACGGAGCAACCCAACAATCGCAACGAAATCAAGCGGTTTGGCTCAACCCAAAAAAGAAAGCAATCAACCCTTAAAATCTATGCTCAAATTCACTAAAAAGCTGAAAACTTTCGTGACCAACACCGCCTGTCCTACCATCTTGCAAAAACCATGAGCACACCACTCCTTCGCCCGCGTGAGCGCGATGCATTGATCCAATCCCTTCGCGCCGGTGTCACGCCGCTGCTGGGTGCTAAACACATACAAGTGGGCCGCGACTCTGAAATGGCTGCGATGGAAACCAGCCTAGACCGCATTGCCAGCGGGGGCAGTGTTTTCAAACTGGTGATTGGTGAATACGGTGCTGGCAAAACGTTTTTCATGAATGTGGTGCGCGGCAGCGCCATGGAACGCCAACTCGTGGTGGCCCACGCCGACCTCAACCCCAGCCGCCGCCTGCATGCCACCGGCGGCGAAGCTCGCAGCTTGTATGCCGAACTGATGAAAAACTTGGCCACCCGCGTCAGGCCCGACGGCGGCGCACTGGCTACTGTTGTCGAAAAATTCATCACCACCGCCGTCGCACAAGCACGGCAAACCGGGGCAAAACCCGAAGACGTCATTTACGAAAAGCTGGCACGTCTGAGCGAATTGGTCATGGGCTACGACTTTGCCACCGTCATTGCTGCGTATTGGCGTGCTTACGAAACAGGCAACGACACACTGAAAGACAACGCCATACGCTGGCTGCGCGGCGAATTCACCGCCAAGACCGATGCCCGTAAAGCCTTGGGCGTGCGCGAAATCATTGACGATGCCGCCGTTTACGACCAGCTCAAGCTCATGGCCACATTCACCCGGCTGGCGGGCTATCAGGGCTTACTGGTGTGCATTGACGAACTGGTTAACCTGTACAAACTCGCCAACAGTCAGGCCAGAAACAACAACTACGAACAAATTCTGCGCATCCTCAACGACTTGGAGCAGGGCACCGCACAA
>JAUMCS010000036.1:0-5707 GCA_032122355.1 Burkholderiaceae bacterium | reverse complement strand
GTTCAACCCATTCAGCCACACAACACCAACTCTCACAAAGCCAACAAAGCTGCACCCACATCCCAGCCTACAGCACCCACCGCCGCAAAGGCGCGGCGTAAAAAAAGCGCTTCTGCTCCGCCCCAATAACTTCCTCCCCCCTATAGTCGCTTACCTTACCTGACTCTATGCTTCCCTTTATCACCGCACACGCCTCGCACCCCGATTGGTCAACGGCTTTCTCCACCGTAGCCGACCAAATCGATGCACAGCGCACTCAGAAATGGGGCAAACCGACCAAAAGCAACCAACCTACGCTGGGTTTTGTCTACTTCACGGATGCCTATGCACCTTATGCAGCTGAGTTATACACCGCAGTTCAAGCCCGCTGGAAGAATGTCCAATGGGTAGGAACCGTGGGCATGGGGGTTGCTGCATCGGGGGTAGAATATTTTGACGAACCGGGTATGGTACTCATGCTCAGCGCCATGCCCACGAGCGACTTTCATATCTTCTCGGGTGCCAAACCCTTGGTTAAACAAAACAGCTGGACGGCACTCCTCCATGCCGACCCCAACACCCCCTACCTAGATGAGCTCATATCTGAAATGAGCGAACGCACAGGTTCTGGTTACCTATTTGGCGGGCTCACTGCTTCCAGTAGCTCTGCCTGGCAAATAGCAGGTGAATTGCTTGAAGGAGGCCTTTCGGGGGTGGCCTTTAGTCAGAATATTCGGCTCATATCACGGGTTACTCAAGGGTCCCAGCCCATAGGCCCGTTGCGAAAAGTGACCTCAGCGGATGGCAACATGGTTCTCAGCCTAGACCACAAGCCGGCCATTGAAAGCCTAGAAAAAGACCTTAACATTGACTTATGGCTCCCTTCCAAAGCCATACCGCGCTTGCGGGGTACTTTAGTAGGCCTAAGCCAAGGCCGGTTTAACGATCACAGCGGTACTGACAGTGGTCGAAAAACATTTGGAACAGACGTCACCGTCCGTCAATTGGTGGGGTTAGATTTAGGGCGCAAGGCCATTGCTATATCCGACACCGTGACAGAAAATATGCAACTTGCCTTTTGCACCCGCGATGCCCAAGCTGCGCGGCGCGACTTAGTGCGTATATGCAGTGAAATCCGTGAAGAAGTTGCTGAAACCGCTCTAAGCACCCATGGCGATGAAAGCATAGCTGCTGAACCCACTGAACCCATTGATACCACCCAACAAGTGGCCGGTGCCATTTACATCAGTTGCTCGGGCCGAGGGGGGCGGCACTTTGGCGGGGCTTCTGCTGAAATGCAGATTATTCAACACGCACTGGGTGATGTACCCCTGGTGGGCTTTTTTGCAGCGGGCGAAATAGGCCACCATCACCTCTATGGCTACACAGGTGTATTGACTATTTTTATGAAATAGATCACAAATACTTTGGTACATTCACATTGAGTGGAGCATTTGTGTTATAGTTACATCTTCAGTCGCGGGGTGGAGCAGCCTGGTAGCTCGTTGGGCTCATAACCCAAAGGTCGCAAGTTCAAATCTTGCCCCCGCAACCAAATAGGTTCATATTGTATTTTCATGAAGCCTAAACTCGCATCAAACCGCTGCACAGTCAGCGGTTTTTTATTTTATGACATCAAATCTCTGCGAGTATTGGTTTTTGAACAAAATGACCGTGGTGTAAGCTTATTTCTTGTAAAGCCGGCTGCGCGGGCCATACAAAATCCCATCTTGATGAATACGTTCGTGATAAACCCGAGGGGTCAGCAACCGCTCACTCGTCATCTTTGCAATTTCGTGGCTTTGATCAAAGGTTGTGCTCAGGATTTGATTAATGACCGCACCAAGTAGCCTAGAAGCCAGGCCAGCTTGATTACTTTTATCTTCATCTTCAGCACTTGATGCCGTGGCTTGGCCTTGCCAAAGCATAGCCCCTGTTCTTAAATCGACCAAAGTAGCCTCAGCCGTCACCGTGGAAACACTATCGAAAATCATAAATTCCGTGCCGTACTCTTTCACCTCAATATACATAACGGCATCAGCGCCAAAAATATCATACAGCTTTTGAATGCTCACATTGTGTATATCATGCGCAAGCGTCAAACCATTAGATTTAAAGATTTCATCCACCAGTGTGATGGGCAACACATAGTAACCCGCTTCAGCCAGAGGCCTCTGGGTATGTGAATAAAAGCTATAAGTCGCCTTCACATCTAGGCTCATATTTTTAGGAGGCAGGACTAGGATAGACTTGGGGTTTGATTGTTTGTATGCTGAATAATCATAAGGCTTAGGATAATCTATTGCGCAAGCCGCCAAAGTGAAGGCTAAAACGCCGACCCCGAGAAGCTTCCACCATTTATTCATTGCGCCCCTTAAAACCACTGTTGATATTATTCATAAAAACAGAAGCCTCTGGGTACAGCCTTAATTCCTTATCAAGCAAAGCCCTAGCTTCTATACCTCGGCCCACCTTACCGTAGAGCATCCCAAGATGCGCATAATACCCGGGAGGAAGAATTTTCCCCTTGGCCTCAGCCACGTTCAAATGCTTTTCCAGCGTTTGAATTTGTTTTTCAACCGAATCGCCCTTGAAGAAGGCATACACCTCCGATTCATAAGGACCCCAGCTATACAAGGGCTGAATCACAGCACATCCAGCCAATGTGAAAAAAGCCACCATCAACGTAACCGATTTCATCAAGGCCACGTTCACATCACTTCCCTGATACCCCTATAAAGCACCGTTATCAACGCCTCTTGCCAGATTATCTACAGCTTGCCTGAGGGCGAGGTCAAGCACCTTACCATTGAGTGTAGAATCGTAACTCGATGTGCTGCCGAATCCGATAAGCTCGCGATTCGAAAGGGCATACTCACCTGCACCTTGGGCTGAATAAACCACCTCTGACGTATTGGCATTCACGATATTAAGCGTGACCTTGGCATAGGAAATCTGCTCTTTACCCCTACCAAGAATCCCAAACAATTGTTGATCCCCCACCTCTTTACGACCAAATTCAGTGATATCACCGGTGATCAAAAAATCCGCACCTTTGATTGACTGAACCTGATTCTTGATCTTTGCTTCCTGTTGAGACTCTGCCATATTATCTCGATCCAATACACCAAATCGACCACTCTGGTTCAAATGTGCAATCAAAATGGTTTTAGCCTGATTCCCAAGGTGATCCACACCATCACTGAAAATGCCCCGATGAAATGTCGATTGATTTTGAAACTTACCGATCGATACCGACACTCGCTTGCCTGCATACGGGGTGCTGGCCATTTGCACCTGTTGTGCCTCAATGGCCGTCACGCGCTCGGTGGTGGCGCACCCCACCAAAAGGGAAGATACCGCCAAAAGCAATATAAATGGATTGACAAGTCGACTCTTCATAGCTTTTACCCTAGTGAATTTAAGTTCAGTGAATGTGATGAATGACTATTGATACTCACAGCCATTAACTCATTTTTCCATAAATAGGACAAAAAAAAAACCTCGATAACTCGAGGTTTTTCAGGTTTTGGTGCGGCTGGCAGGATTCGAACCCACGACCCCTTGGTTCGTAGCCAAGTACTCTATCCAACTGAGCTACAGCCGCAAAACACTTATTCTAACAGCAAAAACCACACCACCCGAAATCAAACTCATAAATTTTACAAAAGGGGGGGGTGATTGCTTATCACCACCACTAGGCAGTCATCAATGGAACTGCTCTTCCTCAGTAGAACCCGTCAACGCCTTGACGGAAGAAGTACCGCCCTGAATCACAGTGGTGACATCATCAAAGTAGCCTGCCCCCACCTCTTGTTGGTGTGACACAAAGGTGTAGCCTTTTTCACGTGCTTTGAACTCGGGCTCTTGCACCATCTCGGTATAGTGCTTCATGCCTTCGCCACGAGCATAAGCATGGGCAAACTGAAAAGTGTTGTACCAATTGATATGTATACCGGCCAAGGTAATGAACTGATACTTGTAGCCCAGCGCAGACAACTCATCTTGGAAAGCCGCAATCGTTTTATCATCCAAATTCTTCTTCCAATTGAAAGAAGGTGAACAGTTGTAGCTCAACAACTTGCCCGGGCAAGCGGCATGAACGGCCTGCGCGAACTCACGGGCGAAGCCCAAATCAGGCGTACCCGTTTCACACCATACCAAATCCGCATAAGGGGCGTAAGCGACTCCACGGCTAATGGCTTGCTCTAAGCCATTCTTCACACGATAAAAACCCTCTTGCGTACGCTCACCGGTCAGGAAAGGCTGATCATTACTGTCGTGGTTTGAGGTAATTAAATTCGCTGCCTCAGCATCTGTGCGAGCCAAAATAATCGTGGGAACACCCATCACATCAGCGGCAAAACGGGCCGCAATCAGCTTTTCCACCGCCTCACTAGTGGGGACCAATACCTTGCCACCCATGTGGCCGCACTTTTTCACTGCAGCCAGCTGATCTTCAAAATGCACGCCCGCAGCACCGGCAGCAATCATGTTTTTCATCAACTCAAAAGCATTCAGAACGCCACCAAAACCGGCCTCGGCGTCTGCCACGATGGGTAAAAAATAATCAATGAATTCGGCATCACCAGGGCCTACGCCACGGCTCCATTGAATTTCATCCGCACGCTTGAACGTATTGTTAATACGGCGCACCATAGTAGGCACTGAATCATACGCATACAACGACTGATCGGGGTACATCGTTTCAGAAGTATTGCCATCAGCGGCCACTTGCCATCCAGACAAATACACAGCCTCTAGGCCAGCTTTGGCCTGTTGCATCGCTTGGCCGGCAGTAATCGCGCCAAACGCATTCACATAACCTTTTTTGGCAGCACCATTCACGAGGTCCCACAACCTCTCGGCACCGCGTTGTGCCAAAGTGTATTCAGGCTGCAAACTGCCCCTCAAACGAACCACATCAGCAGCAATGTAGCCGCGCTTGACGCTTTTCCAGCGGGGGTTTTCGGCCCAGTCTTTTTCTAGGGCAGCAATTTGTTGATCACGAGAAACAGGTTTCATACGGGCTCCTAAACAGTGAGATGAATGGAGCCATCTTAGCACAAAAACCAATCATATGTCTTATATAAGACATATGATTAAATTAATACAGACAGTGCAGCCAAATCAAGCCAATTTTTCTTTAATACGAGCAGACTTACCGCTGCGCTGACGCAAATAGTAAAGTTTTGCGCGGCGCACATCACCACGGCGCTTCACTTCAATGCTGGCAATCAGGGGGCTATACAACTGGAATGTACGCTCTACGCCCTCACCGCTGGAGATTTTACGAACGATAAAACCGCTATTGAGGCCGCGATTGCGCTTAGCAATCACCACACCCTCATAGGCCTGAACACGCTTGCGTGTACCTTCCACCACATTGACGTTGACGATTACCGTATCACCAGGGGCGAATGCAGGAATGTTTTTGTTTAAACGAGCAATTTCTTCTTGCTCAAGGGTTTGGATTAAATCCATATTGGGCTCCTAAGCGATCATGCAAAAATGGGTTGAAATATTTTAAAAGGCTAAGCCTTTTTAGCTTTTTACAGAGGATCAACCCACTATTCTAACCCAAAATCCCCCTCACCTACATCTTTGTAGCCGCAATATAGAAATGTCCGCTTTTAGGTAGGTTTGCGCCAGATAAGAATGTCCTCTTGGAAAGATGGGGGGCATTGCATGGAACTGGTACAAATGAGCAAAAGGGAATTAGAGCGCT
>JAUMCS010000035.1:2226-4958 GCA_032122355.1 Burkholderiaceae bacterium | reverse complement strand
CCTGAGCATACTGCTCGGCAAAAGCCTTCAAATTAAAGCCCTGACGCATACGGGCAGCGCGCCAGTAGGGGTAACCGTCTGCCAATTCGTTGCACTGCTGCGGCGTTTCATCTCCGTGAAATTGTAATATACCCTGAGGAATTGCACGACAGGCGGCCTGAACATCGACTCGTTCTGCATTCACAAATAATAAAACCGGCTTAACAGCAGGCGGCATCAGCGCACACAACTCAATGGCTCTTTCAAGGGGGATATATCTGGGGCTGCCAGGGTATAAAACAAACCCTAAAAAATGTGCACCGGCATGCACTGCGGCACCGACATCTTGCGCACGGGTCAAGCCACAAATTTTAATAAAAGTATCTGCTTGCATAAATGGGGTGGCTGATGGGACTCGAACCCACGACGACCAGAATCACAATCTGGGACTCTACCAACTGAGCTACAGCCACCGCAGAATCAAAAATTATAGCCTATTTTAACGTAGAAAATGATGATGTACCGACTTAGATAGGCTCTTTTGCAGGCTCAGGTACACGAATCTTGACCTTGTAACGGCGTTTAAGTGCGTTGTAGTAAAGCGCTGATTCAGCGGCAACCCAATCTTGTTTCCACTGAGCATCGTATTTTTCGACTTCTTCTTTGGTTAATTCCGAAACCGTAACCTTGTTAATACGAGCAATCGTAAAACCCGCATCACCTAAACTGACACCCACCAAAACAGGTGCAGATGCCACTTTAGCCTTTAACACCGCATTCATCAATTCCTTAGGTTGGTTAGCCGATGATTTGCGTGAAAAAGTGGTTTCAGGTTGGAAACCCTCTAGAGAATCCGATTTTTTTAACGCCTCCAACTTATCTTGCCCCTCTTTGACGGCTAATTCACGTGCACGTCGGGTACGCAAGCGCACCTCTACTTGAGGCTTGATTTCCTCTAAGGAAGGTATGACCGAAGGTTTATACGTTACCACGCGAGCGGCTGCCAATTCGTTAGCCGCAATTTCAATAGCATCCGTGTTGCGCTTATTACGCGCTACATCATCGGCAAATACAGCCTCTAAAAGCTTAGAAGATGCCAATGCACCCTGAGCACCAGGCTGGGGTTTACGTGTCACGGAAGCCGTTTGCACACTCAATTGGAACTTTTTCGCAACAGGCTCTAAGCTATCAGACTGCTCATAAACCATATTGGTAAATTGCTCTGCCCACTCGGAATAACGCTTTTTGCCCAATTCGTCGCGCAGACTGGCCTCAATTTCAGCGCGTACACTCTCGAGTGGCTTGGTACTGGCTGGCTTGATGGCATCTAAACGAATGATGTGAAATCCAAAATCTGTTTCCACTAAATCGCTGATGGCATCCACATTCATACTGAAAACGGCATCTTCAAAGGGCTTAACCATCGCGCCGCGACCGAAGTAATCCAGGTCTCCGCCTTTGGCAGCAGACCCCGGATCATCCGATTGGCTCCGTGCCAGTTCAGCAAATTTCTTGGGCGATTGACGCACTTGCTCTAACAAACTTTGCGCCTTGGCTTTAGCCTTAGCAATGGCATCATCACCCGCAGACTTATCAACCTTAACCAAAATATGGCTGGCTCTGCGCTGTTCTGGTGTGGTGTATCGAGCTTTATTGTCCTCAAATGACTTGGCAATTTCATCTTCAGAGACTTGCAACAAAGCTTGGGTGTTTTTGCCACTCAAAACCACATACTCGATATCCGCCTGTTCTATAGTACGAAATTCCTCTTTATGTTCTTGATAGTATTGATTTAAATCGGATTCCTGCAATTGCACGCGTGACAGATATGCTCCGGTAGCAAACGTCATTAACTGAACTGCTCGCTCTTGAGCCTGAGCTTGCATAGAAACCTGAGCTGCTGCACTGGCCAACATGCCCGATTGAGTAATTGAGGCTAACACGCGTTGACTGGCTGCATTTTGACGGTAATTGGCCTCAAAGGTTTCGGGTGTCAAACCCACCCCCTGCAAAAGGTTACGATACCCCTCGACATCGAAAGAACCATCGGCTTTACGTAGCTGAGCCAACTCCGGAATGGCCATTAAATCTTGCTTCAACTGCGCATCGGTCAAAATGAGATGCTGGTCATTAGCTGCAGCCACCAAAACCCGTTCACGAACAATGGACTGCAAGGTTTGATATCGCGCAGCGGGCGTATCAAACATAGCGACATCAATATTAGGAGCCTGCTGCTTGATACGCTCGATTTGTTTGCGATGCACATCATCCCACTCAGCGCGTGAAATGTTACGGCCATCTACGGTGGCTACCGCCGTACTTTCTTCTGACATAAATCGGCTGTACCCCTGCAGACCCATCAAACCGAATGTAGGGACGGCTACTAAAAATAAAAAAATATGCACCAGCCGGCTGTTAGAACGTACAAATTCAAACATAGTGTCTCGCTGAAAAAATAAAGGCAACCAACGGTCGCCTACGGTGAATTCAAAGAAACTTTTGACAATATGTTACATGTTATCGTGGTGGGTGCTGAGGGGCTCGAACCCCCGACCTACGCCTTGTAAGGGCGCCGCTCTACCAACTGAGCTAAGCACCCGATAACAACTAACAAGAAAGATTATAGCGCATCTTTGAGGCCTTTTCCGGGTCGAAAGCGAGGAACTTTTGCTGCCTTGATTTTGATAGCTGCACCCGTATCGGGCGATTCGTCACAATCAAACCACAAAACAACGCGCAAGCAACTAGGGCGC
>JAUMCS010000035.1:0-2216 GCA_032122355.1 Burkholderiaceae bacterium | reverse complement strand
ACCATCACTTGTTGCAATAGCTCGTTTAATTGCCGGTCTATTTCCTTGTGAACCTGAAACATAAACTACGGTTCCAGCACTTAATGTTGTTACTTCAGCATTATAACATAATGCCATATTTTCAAGACCAATTTCAATATCAGAGAAATCACCGCCACCTTGCGCACCCATATTGCCTTTACCTTTCAAAGCGGAATGCAGCAGAGCATCGTACCCCGTTTTAATTCGAGCAGCCCAAGCCGCTACGTCACCCAGCTTAGGAGCACCCGCAGCGCCAGAGCCATGGCATGCCACACACTGAGCCTGATAGACTTGTTCGCCGGTTTTGAGCGAGGAAAGATCACTGGCATCTTTGACTTCGACACGCCCCACCGGCGCAATACGTTGAGCAATCGCTTGTTCACTCAAACCATCACTGCCAGCAGCAGGCTTGGTGTCTGAGGAAACATAATTAGCAAGTAGCACAATGGCGGCTATGGGAATCACAAAAGAAGCCACCACAGCAGCAATCAGTTGCTTAGGCGTTTTGATGGGGCCCTCATGCGGAAGATCGTGTGATTCAGCTGAATGAATGGAGTTGTTGGATTGATCACTCATGAGATATCCTCGTAAACTTTATTTGAATCAGCGCATGCAAAAGTTATGTGCAGCGGGAAGACTAATCGCATATTATAGTGCCTAGTCCTGCTACACTTAGACTCTTCATTTTTTTCGTGCGCCCGTAGCTCAGTGGATAGAGTACTGGCCTCCGAAGCCAGGAGTCGCTGGTTCGATTCCAGCCGGGCGCGCCATATTTTCGCTTGCAAACTTATGCAGTCCACTCAAGCAGTGAATACCGATGAGTTTTCAGAACTCCAACGGCTCTTGTCTGCCATTCTCGCACCCTATACACCGCTAGATATCAGCGCCCTTGATGGCTATTTGGTTGGTGTCCTGTTGCAGCAACCCCGACCCTTACCTGCGCAATGGATGCGGTGGATTTTGGATGAGCAGGGGCGTTTAGATGTCGCAAAATCACGACACACCCAACGCCTCACGCAACTTATTGAGAAGCGTCATGCCCAATTGCAACAAAGCATAGATGCAAGACAGTGGTTTGACCCCTGGATTCTCACTAGCGACAAACCCGAATCCCCTCGGCTGTCGGTACTACCCTGGGTGCTGGGCTTCACCACCGCGTGCGAGCATTTTCCAGAATTAACCGATAAGAACACGCCTGAGCTCAATGAAGCCCTTGCAGGCATATATCAACATTTAGATATAAGCGACCTTGAAGATGCTAATGATCTCATCGCAGAGATTGAGACCTTGGAATACCCACCCAATTTAACCGAAGCTGTTGAGCAATTAGTGGCCAGCACTTTACTACTGGCTGATATATCTCACCCCCTAGCGCCCTAAGCAATGCCTTAAGCACAATACCTAAGGCACTCGAGGTAAATTAAACGGAAAAAACCAATCAAGCGACCAGCCGTTTTTCAATAGCTTGCTTCGTTTGTTTGAGCTCTTCGGGCAGGCGATTAGAGAGTTGCGCAAAAAGTTCATCATGGAGCTTTAATTCATCGCGCCATGCAGCCTTGTCTATGCCAATCACACTGTCAAACTGATCGCGACTAAACTCCAATCCCGACCACGAGAGGTCTTCATAACGAGGGCTAAATCCAAACACATGCTCGACCGCATCAGCAACACCCTCAACTCGTTCGAGCATCCACTTCAGCACGCGCATGTTTTCACCATAGCCTGGCCATACAAACTTGCCATCGGCACCCTTACGGAACCAGTTCACACAATAAATTTTGGGTAGCTTCACGCCTTGTGATTCCAATTTGTCACCCAAAGCGAGCCAGTGTTGGAAATAATCACTCATATTGTAACCAGCAAACGGCAGCATTGCAAAAGGATCGCGCCGGACAACCCCTTGCTGGCCCGCTGCTGCTGCGGTGGTTTCTGAACCCATGGTGGCAGCCATATAAACACCTTCAACCCAATTACGAGCCTCGGTAACCAATGGAACAGTGGTACTGCGACGCCCGCCAAAAATAAAGGCATCAATAGCTACACCCTGAGGGTTGTCCCACTCAGAATCCAAAACCGGATTGTTAGTTGCAGCAACCGTAAACCGAGCATTGGGATGAGCTGCTTTTGCACCCGTTTGCTTGGCAATCTCGGGCGACCAAGGTTTGCCTTGCCAGTCCGTGAGTTCGGCAGGAGCT
>JAUMCS010000034.1:0-6816 GCA_032122355.1 Burkholderiaceae bacterium | reverse complement strand
TCTAGCGTGAAAAACTTCTCACCATCATAGTGATGACTGACAGGCATTAATTTACGCAACAACTTCAAGGCGGGGTTGTCATTTAAATCGGGTTCTTTGCCCGCTGCCCACCACATTTTGATGCCGGTTAGAATCAAAAACGCACCAAATACATAAAGCACCCAGTGGAACTGTTGCAGCAACCAGCCGCCAATCAAAATCATGATGGTGCGCAACACAATGGCACCAACAATACCGATCATCAGCACCCGTTTTTGGTAGGCACTGGGAACGGCAAAGTAAGTGAAAATCAGTAAAAAGACGAAGATATTATCAACGGCTAAACTTTTTTCAATCAAGTAGCCGGTTAAAAACTCCATTGACTTTTCATTGGCTATTTCAGTTGAACCGGTGGTGTCGCGAACAGCCCACCAAAGCAAACCATTGAATACAAAGCTCAGGGCAATCCATATCGCTGACCAATTGACGGCTTCTCGAATGCTGACTTCATGAGCACCTTGTTTTTTAAGCCAAACAAAATCCACAAACAGTGCTGAAAGCACGAATGCAATAAATACAAACCACAACCAGAGTGGGGCTATGCTATCCATAATGAACCTCGAACAGATGTTGAACAACACCGACAAGGTCTGGCGTGCAGTGAATAAATTCACCTGACTGAACCGACGCCGCGCTGCTGCACGACGTGTATTGACGATTCTCGCCGCCAACCATTGCAGTTGGCTCGCTACTCCCCTTGGGTAATTGCCCGATTCTAGTGTTTACTCTATTACCCTACAACAGGAGTGGGTTTATTCAATCAGTCTCTAGCATTGCGATTGAAACCACCGCATCACGGCTTGAGGCATGGCTAAACCATGCCCAGGAGCCTTGCCACTGGTAAAGCCCACATGGCCGCCGCAGCGGGGTTGCCACAGGCAAATATGCGAGTTCAGCCCCTCGGGCTTGGGTATAGATGCAGCCGGTACAAAGGGGTCGTTACGAGCATGGATGACCAGTGCGGGTATTTGAATATCGTTCAAAGCCGGCAGAGATGATGCGCGGCGCCAATAGTCTTCTACTCCCTTAAAGCCATGCAAAGGTGCAGTAAACACATCATCAAACTCATATAAAGTTTTGGCCCTGACCAGCGCATCGCGTTCAAACAATCTCGGGAATTGCTGAAGCTTTGCAAGGGCTTTGGGCTTCATCGTGGCCAAAAAAACGCGTGTGTAAATATGCCGGTTAAGGCCTTGCCCCAATGCCTGGCCGCACACCATTAAATCCATTGGAGCGCACACGGCGCATACCGCACTGGCTGTGGCCTGCGCCGAATGGCCGGCGGCTTGTGCCCAGCGCAACAGCGCATTTCCACCTAAAGAAATACCCGCTATGCGCAGGGCCGATTGAGCCCGTTGCCGTAGGCGCTGAAGTATCCAATGGAGCTCCTCGTGATCACCGCTGTGATAAGCGCGGGGTGCATGATTGATTTCACCTGAGCAACCCCTGAAATGTGGCACGGCAAAATGCCAACCCTTTTGATAAGCAACCCAAGCAAAGGCGCGGGCATAGGGGCTCAGGGAATGGCCCTCTAGGCCATGAAACAACACCAACCAGGGGGCTGCGTTTTCGGCTAGCACTTGTCCGTTATGATGAGCATATTGAATATCCACATCAATAAAATCACCATCGGGGGTAGGCCAGCGCTCTCGAACATACGCAGGCACGGTGGCTTGCTCGGGTACAGCCTTAGCCACCCGACTGGCCCAAATGGTTTGCAAATGGCCTCCGGGTAGCCATAGCGGAGCCCTGTAAGTCCATGGCGTTACCATATCGATCATTCCCTTATTCCATCTAATACTTTCATATGCAAAACCATTCTCAGCCCAATGAACTCAGAGCATTATCCTTAATTTGCTTGCAACTCACTGAGCCTGTCGAAAAATCAGACCGAGTTCGGGCCTTGGCATCTGAAAGTGCGCAACCATTGCATATCGATACCGATATTGTGATACCCGAGCCGCCCCACTTGCCTGGCCGGCCAGCCAAGCCCATTTTGGTAGAACCCAAACAGGTCGCCAAGCGTTCTATTCATACACCGCAAGGCCATGCGGCACTGATTCATGCGGTAGCGCATATTGAATTGAATGCCATTAATTTGGCCTTAGATGCGATTTGGCGTTTTGCCGGAATGCCACGGCAGTATTATCTGGATTGGTTGCGTGTGGCCGGTGAAGAGGCTCAGCACTTTGCGATGCTGCAACAGCATCTTCATGCCTTGGGATATGCGTATGGCGATTTTGATGCACACGATGGCCTTTGGCAAATGACGCATCAAACGCGGCACGACCCTATTGCCCGCATGGCACTGGTGCCGCGCATCCTAGAGGCACGCGGTTTAGATGCCACACCACCGATGCAAGGGCGATTGCGCCATATCGGTGACGATGCTGGAGTAGCCATACTAGACATCATTTTGCGCGACGAAATCGGCCATGTGGCCATCGGCAATCATTGGTTCCGTTGGCTATGTCAGCGTTCTGGCCTAGATGAAAATGCGCATTTTTTAGCATTGGCTCGCACATATCGTGCGCCCAAACTCAAGCCACCGTTCAATGTCCCAGCCCGATTGAAGGCTGGGTTTACACCGGATGAAATGGCTGCGCTAGAGCATGAGGGCTAGAAATGAAATGCTCACTCGGCTGGCATACCTGCCATGCGGCTAAAGCCTGCATCGACAAAGGTGATTTCGCCGGTAACGCCTGCTGCCAAGTCTGACAGCATAAAGGCGGCCACGTTGCCGACATCGTCAATGGTCACATTGCGGCGTAGGGGGGCGGTTTGTTCTACCACATCCAATATTTTGCCAAAACCCTTGATGCCCGAAGCGGCCAAGGTTTTGATGGGGCCAGCCGATATGCCATTAGCGCGTATGCCCTTGGGGCCTAGGCTAGCAGCCGTGTAGCGCACGCTGGCTTCGAGTGAGGCCTTGGCCAAACCCATGGTGTTGTAGGCGGGCACTACCTTATCGCTACCTAAGTAGGTTAGGGTAAGCAATGCGCTGTTGGGGCGCAAACTGGGCAGGGCTGCTTTGGCCATGGCTGGAAAGCTGTAGGCGGATATATCGTGAGCCACTTTGAATGCTTCACGTGAGAGGCCTTCTAAAAAATCACCTGCAATGGCATCACGCGGGGCAAAGCCTATGGAATGCACAAAACCATCAAAGCCTTCAGGCCAATGCTGCTGCAATTGTGCAAACAATGCGGTAATTTGGGCATCGTCGGCCACATCGCAGTCATAAATCGCGCTGGAATTGAATTCGGCGGCAAATTCCGTGATGCGATCTTTGAAACGCTCGCCCACATAGCTGAATGCCAGTTCGGCTCCTTCGCGGTGGCAGGCCTTCGCAATGCCGTAGGCAATGGAGCGGTTAGAAAGTACGCCGGTGATGAGTAGGCGCTTACCCGTTAAAAATCCCATGATAAAAACCTTTTGTAGGGTGTTGATGTAAAGGGTGGAATGAAGAAAAGTGCGCCTGAGTTAGGCGCTGGCGGGCATGAGGCGAATTTTAGCTTGCCATTCTTGTGGGCCGGTTTGGTGCACACTGGTGCCGGATGAATCGACGGCCACGGTCACAGGCATATCTTGCACTTCAAATTCGTAAATAGCTTCCATACCCAAATCCGCAAAACCCACCACCTTAGCGCCTTTAATGGCTTTGGATACTAAGTACGCTGCTCCGCCTACGGCCATGAGGTAGGCACTTTTGTGTTCACGTATGGCATCAATGGCCACGGGGCCGCGCTCGGCCTTACCAATCATGGCAATCAGGCCGGTTTGTTCGAGCATCATGTGGGTGAATTTATCCATGCGGGTGGCGGTGGTGGGGCCTGCGGGGCCCACGACTTCATCGCGCACGGGGTCAACGGGGCCCACGTAGTAAATCACTCGGTTGGTGAAGTCAACCGGTAGTTTTTCGCCTTTGGCCAGATAGTCTTGTATGCGTTTGTGCGCGGCATCGCGGCCGGTGAGCATTTTTCCGTTTAGCAACAAAGTTTCGCCGGGCTTCCAGCTGGCCACTTCAGCGGGGGTGAGCGTGTCGAGGTTAACGCGCTTGCTTTTTTGGGCATCGGGTGTCCAGTTGACTTGCGGCCACAATGAAAGGCTGGGCGGCTGCAAGTAGGCAGGGCCCGAGCCATCCATCACCACATGGGCGTGGCGCGTAGCGGCGCAATTCGGAATCATGGCCACGGGTTTGCTGGCGGCATGGGTGGGGTAGGTGGCAATTTTGATATCCAGTACGGTGGTCAGGCCGCCTAGGCCTTGCGCACCAATGCCCAGGGCATTGACTTTTTCATAGAGTTCAATGCGCAGTTCTTCCAGCTTATTACTGGGGCCGCGTTCGAGCAGCTCGTACATATCTATCGGGTCCATCAGGGATTCTTTGGCCAGCAGCATGGCTTTTTCAGCGGTTCCGCCTACGCCTATGCCCAGCATACCCGGGGGGCACCAGCCTGCACCCATGGTGGGTACGGTTTTGAGCACCCAGTCAACCAAGTTGTCGCTGGGGTTCATCATCACAAACTTACTTTTATTTTCGGACCCGCCGCCTTTGGCTGCCACGGTGATGTCTAGGGTGTTGCCTGGTACCACGGTCATGTGAATCACAGCTGGGGTGTTGTCTTTGGTATTTTTGCGCTCAAAAATGGGGTCGGAAAGCACGGATGCGCGCAGGGTGTTGTCGGCCTGCAAGTAGGCTTGGCGCACGCCTTGATTGATGGCGTCTTCAATCGAGCCAGTAAAGCCTTCAAAGCGGACATCCATACCAATTTTCAAAAATACATTGACAATGCCGGTATCTTGGCAAATGGGCCGGTGGCCTTCGGCGCACATGCGGCTGTTGGTCAAAATTTGGGCAATGGCATCTTTAGCCGCGGGGCTTTGTTCACGCTCATAAGCGCGGGCCAAATGGGCAATGTAGTCAGCGGGGTGGTAGTAGCTGATGTATTGCAGGGCTCCGGCAACGGTTTCAATCAAGTCGGCTTGACGTATGGTGGTTGTCATGGTGGTGTAAAAAATGAATCAATGTTGAATGATATTGGCGGTTGGGCGGCTTATTTAGGGGTGCCTGAGCTGGCGGGTTCGCTATGGTGCATGAGTTTATCGGTAAACGCAATGGCCATGGCCGATAACAAGAAGGCAATATGGATGATGGTTTGCCACATCAGTACTTGTTCAGAGTAGTTGGCGGCGTTGATGAATGTTTTGAGCAGGTGTATAGAGCTGATGCCGATAATGGCGGTAGCTAATTTCACTTTGAGTACCGATGCATTGACGTGGCTGAGCCATTCAGGTTGGTCGGGGTGGCCTTCAAGGTGTAGGCGCGACACAAAGGTTTCATAGCCACCCACAATCACCATAATCAGCAGGTTGCTGATCATTACCACATCAATCAGCGCGAGCACTACGAGCATGATGATGGTTTCATTCAGGCCTTTGATTTCCGTGGATTGTTTGTACCCGACGCTATCAATCAATGCTTGCAAAGCTTGAGTGTTACCAAAGGCCGCTTCAATCAGGTGTACCAGTTCTACCCAAAAATGGTAGACATACACGCCCTGAGCCAGAATTAAGCCGAGGTACAAAGGCAGTTGTAGCCAACGGCTAGAAAAAATCAATGAGGCCAGTGGGCCCATCGAATGGGCGTTGGGTGATTTGGTGGGTTTCATGAGTGAACAGCGGTGGGTGATCGGTTGTTGTGATGGGTAAATAGGTGATTTTAAGGGCAGTAGGGTGGGGTGTGCAGGGGTGCTGCGTAATTAAGCTATGATCTTTGGGGTGCGTAGTGTTCGGGCCCCTAGCTGCGAGGGTAGAAGATATGCTCTAATGTTTTAAATGAGCTTGCACCGCTGGTGGTGTATGCTTTATGTTGGATTTTCTTCAAACACGCCATGTCAGTTAAACCCATTCAAATCGTTTATGTACTTACAAATCCAACAATGCCCGGACTTGTAAAAATTGGAAAAACTACACAGATTGAAGTCGAGGAGTGGCATTCCCCAATTCAGCAAACAAAAAATGACGTACTTGCATTTGGCTTATATCCATCTACTGACTGTTCTGTTGGCATTCATCATAGGCACTTTTTTGTTGTTCCAGAAAAAAGGTACTACATGGCATCGGTTGATGGGTAAGTGCTTTATGGTGCTGATGTTAGTAACAGCCTTGGTTACTTTGTTCATGCCAGCGCATGTTGGTCCGTCATTTCTTGGACATTTTGGCTTTATTCATTTATTTTGCCTGGTGGTTTGGTACTCAGTTCCGGCAGCTTATTTTGCCGCTCGAGTAGGAAATATCACCAAACATAAATTCAATCTAATAGCAGTTTATGTGGGAGGTATTTTAATTGCGGGTGGCTTTGCATTTATGCCGGGCCGGTTGTTGCATGCGTGGCTGTTTAGTTCGCCATGATTGCGCTAAAGCTCAACAAATCCCTGACATATACTTGAAAAATTCTTGTCAATGCCATCGGCTTTCAACTGGCCTGGTGACTTCGGCTTTTGGGCGGCCAATACGAACCAGTGGCTTTATGGCATCCCACTCTGCATCTGTGAAAGGTTTTGCATCAGGGTCTGACATGGCAGCGCTAGTGATTGCTGCATCCTCTTCGTCAGTAACCAGAATGTGATTGGGTTTAAGTTTGGGCATACATTGATGACTTTCTTAACGACTGCCAAGAGCATGGCAACAGTGCCGCTCACCTTATTTTAGATTTTTTCTCATGGTGATACTCTTTGAAATTCTGTTCCAATTCCTGGGTGAGTTACTGCTTCAGGT
>JAUMCS010000033.1:67523-74510 GCA_032122355.1 Burkholderiaceae bacterium | reverse complement strand
GCTTTCTAACCATCTGCTCTTTAAATTGCGCATCAAATACTCGCATTTCTCCATCTTTCCCGACCCCTCAAACAATGAAATTCGTCTCTTTAAGAGACCGGACAACTATAGTGACAGAGGGGGATTCCAACAAAGTCATGTCAATCAACTCTGCCAATTGAGTCAAACGATCGAGAGATATGTTCCCATTGGAAAAAAGGCGCTTGACGGTCGGCTCCGAAATCGCAAGTGAAGTCGCTATCTTTCGATAGTTAAAGCCGTTGAATTTCAAGAGCCTCTTAAGTGTGAGTAACAGTCGACGTGAATCTTTCATGAAAATGTATCAAAAATTGATCCATTGCAGATTAAAAGATAGCACATAATTTTGAAACATTAACGTTAATGAAACCATGCCATAAAATGGCCTGACATTTAACAAATCAGCTATGCTTAGGCCATAGGGAACTTATTTTGGGTATTCGTCACATCAGAATTATTGGCAGTGGGATGGCGCTGCCTGCTCAGGAAACGATATGTGTCGATCTTGATGCGAAGTTAGGCTTGTCGCCTGGGACCTCGTACCAGCAAACTGGGATACGTCGCAGGTATCTCTCCACGACAGAAACCGCCGCTGAATTGGGTGCACGCGCCTGCAAGGCAGCGCTTGCTGACGCAGAGCTCGAATGGGACGACATCGATTGTCTCGTCGGGACTTCCGCAACAATGGACCAAGCGTTGCCATATAACGCAGCCTTGATCCATGCGGAGTTGAAACTATCGAATCGCCGCACGGCGACTTTCGATGTAGGAGCCAGCTGCATGTCATTTCTCAGTGGACTCGATACCTTGAGTTACTTGGTGGACTGTGGGCGATACCGCAACGTAATGCTCGTCTCGTCTGACATCGCCACCTTCGGAATGGATTGGAAGCGCCTCAAGGAAGGCGCAATCTTTGGCGATGGTGCCGCTGCAGTTGTGATTCGACGCTCGTGCAACCACGAATCCTCACGCATATTGGCATCCAGCACAGAAACGCTTTCCGAAGGAGTTGAACATTGCCAAATACTAGCCGGCGGTTCGCGTTATCACCCCCGTCGCATGCAGAACTCGATCGACCCGCTTTCCATATTCCGAATGGAAGGCAAATCCGTCTTTAAACTGATTTCGGAAGAACTTCCACGATTCGTATCAGATCTATTGGGATCCGCTAACCTGACGATCGAGCAGATCACCAAAGTTGTGCCACATCAGGCAAGCCAGTTGGCGCTGGATCATTTGGCCAAGCGACTGCGGATCTCCGGCGATAAGATGGTCAACATTTTCAAGGACTATGGCAACCAAGTTGGCGCATCGTTACCGACCGCATTGCATACCTGTCTGTCTGGCAAACAGTTGCAACGTGGCGATCCGATACTCTTGATAGGCACGGGCGCAGGCTTGACTATGGGCGGCATGGTGCTGGTGTATTAACATGAAGATTATCGTCACAGGTGGAACAGGATTTCTCGGCCGACATGTTGTCTGGCAATTGGCCGCCGATGGCCACGACGTCATTTTTACAGGTCGGCGCAATGCTGAAGCGAAGTTTGTTTCGGATCAGGCAATGAGACCGGTTCGGTACGTATCGGTTGACCACGGTACGGACGGTGCCTTACTTACCATGCAAAAATGCGCGCAGCACGCAGACGCGATGATCCACTGTGCGGCACTCGCTTCTCCTTGGGGAACAAAGCAGGCGTTTTGGCGTGCTAACGTGCATGCAACGCATGAGGCCCTAACTGCCTGTCTAAGTAATGACGTACAACGTTTTGTGCATATCTCTTCGCCCAGCGTTTGTTTTGAGTACCGCGACCGCATAGGAATTCGCGAGGATGAACCACTTCCCATCGGCGTCAACCACTACGCAGTTAGTAAAGCAGCAGCAGAAAAACTGGTGCTCGCGATGCCACTCACACACCGTGTCATCTTACGTCCACGCGCAATTTTTGGCCCGTGGGACAACACGTTGCTCCCCAGATTGCTGCGCTTGATTCGCCATGGGCGGGTACCGCTACTGCGCGGGGGAAAGGCGCTGGTGGATATGACCTATATTTCAAACGTCGTCGATGCTGTTGCATTGTCCATTAAGTATGCGTCAAACGGAAGTCCCCAGATTTTCAATATCACCAACGGCGAACCCACAGAAGTGATACAAGTTTTTGGTCAGATTGCGGAAAATTTTGGTCTTAGTTTAAATCCGACACACCGTCCCTACGTTCTTGCAGACACCGTCGCAAGGGGTCTAGAGCTGGCGGCACGCTTGACCAATGGATGGGAGCCACCGTTCACACGCTACTCACTGGCGACAGTCGCTTTTTCGCAAACATTGGATTTGACGCGTGCGAGAACCGCATTAGGATATACCCCGCGCATTTGCCTGGAGGAAGGCATTGCTCGCACCGCCAAATGGTGGTTAAACAGCGAGAAAAGCGCATGAACCAGCCACGCCTCAAATTTCGTCTGCTTAAGGTTGGTCATTGCTCTCATCCAGAGTGTATCGCAAGACGCGGTGGTCGCTGGGCGAGTACAGTGTTCCCGGCACTTTGTGGATTGATTGAGCATCCGACGCGTGGGATTATTTTGTTCGATACAGGCTACAGTAGTCACTTTTTTGAAGCGACGGCACCCTTTCCGGAAAGGCTATATCGGTGGACGACACCGGTCAACCTTCGCCCAGAGGATACACTGGTAAATCAGCTTGGACACTTGGGAATTGGTCCTCAAGATATCCGTTACGTCTTGATTTCCCATTTTCACGGGGACCATATTTCTGGCATCAAAGACTTCCCCAACGCACAGTTCATTGCAACTAAGTCAGATTACGAATCCGTTCGGGAAATGTCACGTTTTGCTGGAATCCGCAAGGGATTCCTTCGCGCGCTCTTGCCGATGAATTTTGATACACGACTTACATATGCAGAGGATTCGATCTCTATTGCATTGTCGCGCGAACTCAGTCCGTTCAACATCGGCTTTGACCTGTTTGGCGATACCAGCCTGGTGGCCGTGCCTTTGCCCGGCCACACACTCGGGCAAATGGGGATCGTCTTTCGCCAGCATGATGACCGGTTGATCTTCATGGTGGCCGATGCTTGCTGGTCCAAAGATGCACTCATCCAGAACCAACTACCTACCTGGATTGCCCGTCGCATCTTTGACAATGGAAGGACGTATCAACAGACCTTTGCTCAATTGCAAGAAGTGGCGTCCAGGCCAGAAGGTCCATTATTGATTCCTTCGCACTGCGAACGAACTTGGGAAGAGAATAAAAAATGACACCTATTAATCGCACAAGACTCATAGGAAGTTTTCTCCAAACGATCTGTTTACCCAAATTCAAAAGCCGGGTAGAGTTGGAATCGTGGCAAGCCAAGCGCGTCAACCGATTTCTGCGCAGCCAATTGAAATGCTCGGCATTTTATCGGAGATATGCCGGCCAGCCACTCGAGCAACTGCCGATTGTTGACAAGAGCATCATGTTGAAGCATTTCGATATGATGAACGTTGCGGGGATTTCACTCGATCAAGCGACCGCCGTCGGCCTAAAGGGCGAAGCGAGCCGAAATTTTTCTCCGAGCATTAATGGCGTCACCGTTGGCCTCTCAAGCGGAACATCTGGCTCGCGTGGTGTCTTTCTAACTACGGAGGAAGAAAGTGCAAAATGGGCCGGTGTAATTATCGCGCGAGCTCTGCCATCGGAGTTGATGTGGAGGCTATTGCGAGGCACAACGCCTATCAGGATCGCGTTCTTCCTTCGAGCCAATAGTAATCTGTATACGACACTCGATAGCAAGCGAATCGACTTCCGTTTTTACGACCTATTTGCTGGGGTTAGTGCGCACCTGCAGTGCCTGGAATTTCAGAATCCGGATATTCTTGTCGCGCCAGCACACGTTTTGAGTGCCCTAGCGGTTGCCGTGCTGGATGGGCGCCTTAGCATCAAGCCGCGCCGCGTCATTTCCGTCGCCGAAGTTTTGGAACCTGACGACAGAGTGCACATTGAGCAGGCATTTGGTGGTGTCGTGCACCAGCTCTATCAATGTACAGAGGGCTTCCTTGGGTACACCTGTGAACATGGCATGATTCATTTGAATGAAGAATTCGTCCACATTGAACCTGAATGGCTCAACAAGGAGCAAACCAGATTTGTGCCGATCATCACCGACTTTACGCGAACAACACAGCAGATGATTCGTTATCGCTTGAATGACGTGCTCCGCATTCGAAAAACGCCTTGCGCTTGTGGGCGAGTCAGCCTCGCCCTAGATGCGGTTGAGGGAAGGTGTGATGACATTCTGTGGTTCGCAAGCATGGCATCCAACAGTATCGCCCCGTTATTCCCCGACATGCTTCGGCACGCACTTACCACCGCCTACAGCGAAATACCTGACTACCGCATCGAGCAACACGCCGCCGAATTACACATCGCGGTGGCCAATCACGATCCACAGTCTTTTAGAGCCATCGAAGTAGCGATATGCAACCTCCTCAGCCGTCACGGCATGGTAGCGCCAACCTTTAAGACGGTGTCTTTTGTCCCCATCGAACCGTGCGCCAAACGTCGACGCATTGTATGCATCAAACGCCCTTCCAGCACTACTGTACTTAAAGCCTACACGGCCAGTGATGCTTCTTACTTGAAAGATACGGCCACAACCAATGAATAAAGTATTGATACTGGGTGGGAGAGCCCCCGTTGCACTCGATCATGCGCGCCGTTTTGCCCATCAAGGTTGGGGAACAGTCGTGTCCGACAGCGTACCGTGCCGACTCTCTGGCTGGTCGAATGCCGTAACTGCCACCGTCTTGCTGACACCTCCGCAACTAGATCCGAATGCCTATGTTAGAGATTTAAACCGAGCCATCACACAGCACCAAATCGACTTGGTTGTCCCCACCTGCGAAGAGATATTTTTTCTTTCCCGCTATCGCGATGCGTTGCCCAAATCTGTCCTGATCGCCGTCGACGATTTCGAAAAATTGCGCATGCTGCACAGTAAGTGGATGTTTCAATCTCTCGCGCAAGAGTGTGATGGAAATCCGCCACAAAGTTCCCTAGTCCAGACCATCGCTCAGGCGCGCGAATGGGCCGGCAAAAGGCCAGTGGTGCTGAAACCGGAGTATTCTCGCTTCGGCGTGCATGTTCGCATTTATCCCAATGGGTTGCCTGACAAGGAACCAGAACTTGGCAAGCGGGGGCAATGGGTCGCGCAGCAGTACCGGCCAGGCACAGAACTGTGCTCCTACAGTGTGGCGCACAATGGTCGCCTGCTAGCGCATTGTGTCTACCATCCCCTTCACCGTCTCGGCAAAAGCTCAAGCTTTTACTTCGCACCACGCGATGTGCCGCGCATTCGGCTGTTTGTGGAGAAGTTTGTCACCGAAATTGGGTTTACCGGGCAAATTTCCTTCGACTGGATTGAAGCAGCTGACGGCACACTTAGCGTGATCGAATGTAATCCGCGCGCGATCAGTGGAGTCCACCTATTTGCCCTTCATGATCAACTTCCCGTAGCGCTAGAGGGCAAAGCCGAAACGTGTGTACAGCCTTCGCTAGCGAAGCCACGTATGCTCACGTCCATTATGCTCACCGCCGGTTTAGCACAGTCCCTCCGTGACCGAAAGGTGGCTGCATGGCTAAACGATGTGAGGGCTGCAAGCGATGTATTGACAATGGCTGGCGATCGCCAGCCATTGTTCGGTGCTATATGGGATATTGGCTCGTTTGCCCGTTTGGCGATAAAAAACAAATGCACCTTGCGAGAAGCCGCCACCCAAGACATTGAATGGGACGGACAAGAGTTGGCTGCACTATGAGCGATCTGTCAAAACCCAAATTCGTACCCAATTTCAGCCAATTAGCTGACCTGGGACAACAGGCACGTCACCTCGCAGACATCCATGGCTCGGCGCCGCCACGGCAACTTGTCTCCAATCTAGTGACCAATGTGGAACTGCTGCATGTGCATCACAGCGACAGTCTCATGCCTGTGACTGTCAATCACGGCGAGAGAAATAACGCCTGGGTATGTTCACCTCTGACGACTTATTGGCAATATGCAGCCGAAGAATTGACACGTTACGGACGCTACGGCGGAGTCAACTGGAGCCGTCCGCTGTCTACCCTCTGTAATGTGGTTGGTTATATCCTAAAAAATGCACGGATTGATCAGGCAGTAGCTGTCAACAATTGGATGGTCAGCACCAACATTTATCCGGATCTGAAAACCGTCTCATTGCCGAAGATAATTGAACAGGTGCGCGAACGCTGGCCTATGCACGCCATTTGGTTCCGTTCGCTAAACAGAGCAGACAATCCAGAATGGCTGACGGCATTGGAATCGCTCGGTTTTTCGTTGATACCGAGCCGACAGGTATACCTGTACGATAATCTGGCTGAGAATATGGTCAGGCATTCGGCCTTAAAACAGGACATGAGGCTCTTGCGTACAACGCCTTTGCGCAGGATAGGCAACGATGCATTCGGAGAAGCAGATTATTCGCGCATTGCCCAATTATATGGAATGCTTTACCTCGACAAATACTCAAAATTGAATCCTCAGTACACAGAGTGTTTCATGCGCGAATGGCATAAGGCAGGACTCTTGAAGTTTGATGGCTTCAGAAGCGATACGGGTGAACTGCAAGCTGCTGTGGGAATTTTTCAACAAGGTAATACCCTGACAGCGCCGATTGTAGGCTACAACACAATGCTGCCGCAGTCGCTAGGCCTATATCGCCTGCTCATGTCCAGTGTTTTCGACCAAGCACGGGGGTGTGGCGGGCGCGTGAATTTGAGCGCCGGCGCCGCACACTTTAAACGATTGCGTGGAGGAGTCCCTGCTATTGAGTATAGCGCTGTGCTGACCAATCACCTTCCCGCAAAAACCCGCAAAGCCATCCGCATGTTGCAATGGACCACAAATTCAATCGGAGTACCGATTATGGAACGGTTTAAATTATGAGCAC
>JAUMCS010000033.1:47274-67513 GCA_032122355.1 Burkholderiaceae bacterium | reverse complement strand
AAAACATATTAACCCACTGGTTTGTCGCTGCACGCAGCGATCTGGTAGTTGCAAAACCATTGGCAATCACTGTTCTTGATCGTCCAATCGTGCTCGTCCGCTTCGAATCAGGGAGCATCTCGGCTTTTGAAGACCGCTGCCCACATCGACAAGTGCCGCTTTCGCAAGGGCGCATCACTCCTAATGGCCTAGAATGTCCCTACCACGGATGGACATTCGGCAGCGACGGCCGTTGCACGCGTATCCCAGGAATTCCACCCGAGGAATGCAAACCTAATGTGGGTGCACGTACGATACAGGTTAAAGATATCGATGGCTTGGTGTGGGTACGCTTTGCAACCTCGGGCATGGAAGCACCTCCTTCCTTGGTCGCCGATCACCTGCGAAAGACGCGTCGTTTCGTATGGCAAACGATGTGGCACGCTCATATTATCGATGCGCTGGAGAATTTCCTTGATCCCTTGCATACCCACCTCGTGCACGCAGGCCTTGTTCGTCGCGGTGCCGTGCGCCGACGGACGGAAGCCACAGTGTCAGTTACTACCGAGGGGTTTTGTGTCGATTATCAAGGTCTAGCCGATCAAACAGGGATTCTCTATCGGATGTTCGAGTCGCCTCGATTATCGGAAAGAGCGCATTTTGCTGGAGCAGGAACTGCCCAGATTGAATACCGGTATAAGAATGGAAGCGTTGTTAGGATCACGCTGCATTTCACACCGGAGTCGGCGAATCGGACACATGTCTTCACAACGCTGCACGTTGAAAATCGATTCGCACCAGCGTGGGCTGTTCGATTTTTTGTCTGGCCGTTTCTGAAGAAGGTGGCAACACAGGACGCACATATCCTGAAATTACAATCGGAGAATATTGCGAGATTTGCAGGCGCTTGCAACGCGTCGACGAAACTGGATTTTGTCCGCCCTTATCTGGAAACAATATGGCAGCAAGAGCAAGCTGTTGCGTCGGTTTTGGAGACCAATCGAATTAAGTTGCACTTGTAAGGTGAAGTTATGAGTGACCGCTTTCTAGAATAATTTTGTTTGTCCGCTTCTGGCCGATACTTGCCTGATGGCCAAATAGAATTCAATTATCGATGAGACTTCTTTCGAACTCTACACGATATCCCATAGCGCTATAACCTCGCTGGCGTTTGTCCCACATCCGGGACAGTTGGGAATGATCTAGTTCTGCATAGTCGTAGATGCGCACATCGGTTTTATCGGCATGGTCGCGATGCAGGCGGTCTACGTACAGTTGCAGCGTCCCTTCCCATGAGATCGGCAATACGAGAATCAGCATATCGAGCGGCGGATGGTCAAAGCCCTAGCCGACGAGCTGGCCGCTGGCCAGCAACAGATGCGGCGTATTTTCCGGCGACACAGCCAGCGCATCCTGGACTGCATTCCGCTCCTTGGCCTTCATTCGCCCATGGAGCAGGAAGCAAGGATGCCCCGTATACTTCACCACATTTGGATAAGCACGATGACACAGATATTAAAGCTCATGTTAAATGAGCTTTCTATTTTAAGTAAGAATTTCAAGTTCACTAGAACCATGGGCAAGGTGATCAACAAGTTAGTTTGCGCCTGAAAAAAAAGTCCGTCATTTTTAACTCCTCGCAGTTACACAATCCATTGCCCAACAAACGGCACGGGCACCCTTTGGTTGTGAGTACAGCGCTTACAACCATTTCATGGTTCAGTAGCTTATGGATGTTGGATTTCCATGACTACTAAAGCCCTTTAGTAAATGATCCTGCCTAGAACTGATTACAATTAAGGCAATGTTTAAGGGGGAAGGATGGAGATCGAAAAACTACCGAAAGACGATCGGTATTGGCGCCTAGACTGGCTGGGGGAAGTCAGTTACCCGGGTACGGTCATGCTACGCAGCCAACCTAGCGTTAAGGTCTATTTCCCCCCATTGCGAGTCAACCCAGAGAATAATGAGTCGTTGCTCGCTCCGGACGCAACGGAACTACGCGAACAACTCTATGTATGGCTACCAATTGGAATGCTTGGCCTGCTAGGGATCGGTGACCTTTGGCAAAACGAAAAGCTCATTTCTCGTCCTCCATATCACCGCAAGCTGTTTGAAAGACTTAATATCGGGCCAGGAACCTGTACATTTATTAATTCCGGCCTTTCAATTGATGAGCGCTTTCTCTTGCCTTTAGCTGTTCACCCATGGCATCGACAGGCGACACAATCTTATTGCGTCATGCTACAGATCGATGAAGTACGACGCATCATTATTCCTTGCTTGGAATTGATCCGCTTTTACTTCGGCTCTTCTAGTGATCTATTGCATCGGTTGTTTACACGTCCAATTCAACCAGAGGATCTATGGCAGAAGCTTGATTTTGATGCCGAACGGGGACATTTACAGTAGAGATATGCGCAAAGTAAAATTTTTATTTTCGGATATGGATACGCAACTCAGAAACACCCAAGCAACTGCGTTGCAAGGTACTTTCGATTTGCAACTGACATTGACGCAATTTCGCGGCTACAGCGGCATTGGCGGCAATCAGCGTCCAGCCCTTGTCATCGACGGGCCCTGCTTGCACATGAGCGCGCAAGGCCGGCGGGATATCAGCAGCAACCGCTGCCATACAAGCTTTGGATTGCGCTAAACGCCGGCTCAAGCTTTGCATGGCGCTGTTTTCGCTCAACGCCTGCTCAACCGACTTACCTAAAGGAACAGCAACCGTTCTCGGTGGGTGTAAACTCATAACTTTGCACTTTAATTCAGCCTCTACTCGGGCTAAGATTCGGGTTTAATAATCCTTATTTCATTTAGGCCAACCAACACCATGATTATCTCGTACCTCACATCCATCTTTGGTTCGCGCAATGACCGCATCGTTAAAAAATCTCGTAGTGTAGTCGCCCAGATCAACTCGCTAGAAGCGCATTATGCCGCCATGAATGAAGCCGCGCTGAAAGCCTGTACGGCTGAGTTCAAATCACGCCTGGCCTCTGGCACCACCACACTAGACGCGCTTTTACCCGAGGCTTTTGCGGTTTGTCGCGAGGCTAGCAAACGAGTATTGCATATGCGCCACTTTGATGTTCAGCTCATTGGCGGCATGATTTTGCACCAAAATAAAATTGCTGAAATGCGCACGGGTGAGGGTAAAACCTTGATGGCCACTTTGCCCGTTTACCTCAATGCCCTCACAGGTTTGGGCGTGCATGTGGTCACCGTGAATGATTACCTAGCCAAACGCGATGCGGAATGGATGGGGCAACTCTACAACTACCTGGGGTTAACGGTTGGCATCAATGTGCCGGGCCTTAACCGCGCTGAAAAACAAGCGGCTTATGCAGCAGACATCACCTATGGCACGAATAATGAATATGGCTTCGATTATTTGCGCGACAACATGGTGCATGACCCCGCCGATCGAGTACAGCGCACACTGAACTATGCGATTATTGACGAGGTCGACTCGATTTTGATTGATGAAGCGCGCACGCCTTTAATCATTTCCGGCCAAGCAGAGGACCACACCGAGCTGTATGTGCAGATCAATCGGATTGTACCGTCATTCAAAAAACAAATCGGTGAAGCTGACCCCAATACAGGCGAAGGAGTGATTGAGCCGGGTGACTTCACCGTTGATGAAAAATCTCATCAAGTCACCTTCACCGAAGCAGGGCATGAACGCGCAGAAGAATTGCTCAACAAGGCCGGCCTACTCCCCGAAGGTGCAAGCTTATACGACCCCAGCAACATCACGCTGATGCACCATTTTTATGCGGCATTAAAGGCGCATCACCTCTACCACCGTGATCAACATTACGTGGTGCAAAATGGCGAAGTGGTGATTGTCGATGAGTTCACAGGTCGTTTAATGACAGGGCGCAGGTGGAGTGATGGCCTGCATCAATCGGTTGAAGCTAAGGAACAGGTGTCCATTCAGCCCGAAAACCAAACCTTGGCCTCGATCACCTTCCAAAATTATTTCCGTATGTACGGTAAATTATCTGGCATGACCGGAACGGCGGATACCGAGGCTTTTGAGTTTCAAGACATCTACGGGCTTGAAACCGTAATTATTCCGCCCAATCGACCCACGATCCGGAAAGATGAATTGGATTTGGTGTACAAATCAACGGAAGAAAAATACAAGGCCATTATCAAAGATATCCGGGAATGTCATGAACGCGGCCAGCCGGTGTTGGTGGGTACTACTTCCATCGAAAATTCAGAACAAGTTTCGTCGTTGCTCAAAGCAGCGCAACTGAATCACCAAGTACTCAACGCGAAGCAACACGCCAAAGAAGCGGAAATCATTGCCCAAGCAGGCCGTCCGGGCATGATTACCATTGCGACCAACATGGCCGGCCGGGGTACGGACATTGTCCTCGGCGGAAATGTTGAAAAGCAAGCCCAAATCATTTCAGCCAACCCCGAGCTTTCGGAGCAAGACAAGCAGCACCGCATCAAACATTTGCAAGATGAATGGGCCGAACTCAATAGCCGCGTTAAAGCGCTGGGTGGGTTGCGTATCATTGCCACAGAACGGCACGAGAGTCGCCGTATTGATAATCAGTTACGAGGCCGTGCGGGGCGCCAGGGTGACCCAGGCTCATCGCGCTTTTACCTATCACTAGATGACCCGCTGATGCGTATATTTGCAGGCGAACGGGTTAAAGCCATCATGGAGCGCCTGAAAATGCCCGAAGGCGAGGCCATAGAAGCGCGCATGGTGAGCCGCAGCATTGAAGGGGCTCAGCGCAAAGTAGAGGGGCGCAACTATGATATGCGTAAACAACTGCTGGAGTATGATGACGTTTCCAACGAGCAGCGCAAGGTCATCTACCACACGCGCAATCAAATTTTAAATTCGGCATCGCTGGAAACCTTTTTAGAACAATTGCGCACCGGCGCCCTGACCGAGGTGGTCAAAGTATTTGTGCCAACTAACAGCTTAGAAGAACAGTGGAACTTAGCTGGCCTGGAAAAAATCCTCGCCGATGACTGGGCTCTACCGCTGGATCTACAGGGCTTAGTAGAAAAAAGTGAATCCATCACGGATGAAGAAATCCTGGCTCATGTGATTCAAAAAGGCCATGCGCATATTGCCGATAAAATAGAATTGGCGGACTTGGATAATTTCCGCGCTTTTGCGCGGGGAGTGATACTGCAAAGCCTAGATAGCCACTGGCGCGACCATCTTGCGGCATTGGACTATTTGCGCCAAGGCATTCATTTACGAGGCTACGCACAAAAAAATCCGAAACAAGAGTACAAGCGCGAATCGTTTGAATTATTTGCTCAGTTACTCACGGTGGTGAAGCATGAAGTGTCGCGCATTTTCTCCACCTTACGTGTTCGTACCGCAGAAGAGGTGCAATCTGCCGCTTCTACCCTAGAGCAAGAGGGCACTCAGTTTTCGAATGTTAATTATAGCCAACCGAACGAAGATGGCTCGGTCTCAAGCCATGTTGACCCCGATACCGTGACCGATGCAGGGCCCAAAGTAGGCCGTAATGACCCTTGCCCCTGCGGCAGTGGTAGGAAATTTAAGCAGTGTCATGGGTTGTTGAAGTAGGGCTAAGCAACCGCAGATAAACCCACACATGCCCCCCGAAGCTCAAGCTCGCCAACAGATTGACCTGAAGCTCGAACAAGCAGGCTGGGTACTGCAAGATCTGAAGCAACTGAACTTGGGGAAATGCGTGGGAATTGCCGTGCGCGAGTACCCCACCGATACCGGCCCTGCAGATTACGTGCTGTTCGTCAATCGCAATGCTGTGGGGGTCATCGAGGCCAAGAAAGACAGCGCGGGTGAAAACCTCACCGTTGTTGAAGACCAAACCCAGCGTTACGCCACCGCCAATCTCAAATGGCGCAAGGACAACACACCCCTACGTTTTTTGTTCGAAGCTACCGGCCAGATCATTCGCTTCACTGATGGCGCCGACCCGATGCCCCGTTCGCGGGAAGTTTTCCATTTTTTCAAGCCGGAAACGCTGGCGGCATGGTTGGCGCAGACCGAAACGCTGCGTCGCCGTTTGGCGGAGCAAATGCCTGCGCTCCCCGAGCGCAATCTGCGCGATTGCCAGATCAGCGCCGTCACCGGCCTCGAAAAATCGCTGGCGCTGAACAAACCTCGCGCCTTGGTGCATATGGCCACCGGCGCGGGCAAAACCTTCACCGCTATTACCTCGGTCTACCGCCTGCTCAAGTTCGGTGGTGCCAAGCGCATCCTGTTCCTGGTTGACACCCGCAACCTTGGCAAACAGGCGCATCAGGAGTTCATGGCCTACACACCACCGGACGATGGCCGAAAATTCACTGAACTGTACAACGTGCAGCGGCTGGCCTCACCCAGCATCGATCCGCATTCGCAGGTGTGCATCAGCACCATTCAGCGCATGTATTCGATTCTGAGTGGCGAACCGATTGATGAATCGGCTGAGGATGTTTCACTCAACGAAGTGCAGCAAACCGCCAAGCAGGAAAAGTTCGTACGTTACAACTCGGCCGTGCCGGTGGAAACCTTCGATTTCATCATCATTGACGAATGCCACCGCAGCATTTACAACCTTTGGAAGCAGGTGCTCGATTACTTCGATGCCAGCCTCATTGGCCTGACCGCCACACCAGACAAACGCACCTTTGGCTTCTTCTTTGAGAACATCGTCGCCGAATACACCTACGAGCAGTCCGTGGCTGATGGTGTCAACGTCGGCTACGACGTGTATGAGATTGAAACCGAAATCACCCAAAAGGGCGCGGCGCTCAGAGCCAAAGAATGGGTAGACCACCGCGACCGCGCTACGCGCAAAAAACGCTGGGGCGAAACGGAGGAAGACACCGCCTACACCGGCAAGGAGCTAGATAAATCGGTAGTCAACGTGAGCCAGATCCGACAGGTGATTCAGACCATGAAAACGGCCGTGGAAACGCAAATTTTCCCGGCACGCAAAGAAACACCCAAGACCCTGATCTTCGCCAAAACCGATAGCCACGCTGACGACATCATCAACATCGTTCGCGAGGTCTACGGGCAAGGCAATGCCTTCTGCAAGAAGGTCACCTACCGCGCAGAGGAAGACGCAGACAGCATCCTCAGCAGCTTCCGCAACGACTACAACCCGCGCATTGCCGTCACCGTAGACATGATCGCCACGGGCACCGACGTGAAGCCATTGGAGGTGCTGCTGTTCATGCGCGATGTGCGCAGCAAGGGCTACTACGAGCAGATGAAAGGCCGTGGCGTGCGCAGCCTGGATGGTGACAACAGCCTGAAGCGCGTCAGCAACAGTGCCGATGGAGCCAAAACCCGCTTCGTGCTGATTGATGCCGTGGGCGTGGAGAAAAGCATCAAGACCGAGAGCCGCCCGCTGGAAAAAAAGCCCGGCGTGGCACTGAAAGACCTGCTGCAAGGCGTGGCAATGGGCAGCCGCGACGACGACACCGTGCTCTCGCTGGCCAATCGCCTCGTGCGGCTCGCCAAACAACTGGATGACAAAGCCCAAGCGCGCATCGAAAAAATCAGCGGCGGTATTCCGGTGGGAGAACTCGGCAAAGGACTGATTACCGCGCTGGACCCCGATGCCATCGTACAAGCCGCTTTGGCCACTGCTAAAGCCAAGGGTATCACCCGCACAGAGGACACCTTGCTGCCCGAAGAAATCGAAGCTGCCCGTGCCGAACGTGTGGCCGCAGCCTGTGAACCTTTTGACAAGCCTGAACTGCGCGATGAAATCGACAACGCCCGCCGCGAACGCGAGCAGCTCATCGACCACATCAACCTTGATCAAGTCACCTTCAGCGGTTTTTCAGAGCAAGCCGAAGCGCAGGCCAAGGCGGTGATTCAAACCTTTGCTGAGTACATCGCGCAGCACAAGGATGAAATCGCCGCCCTCGGTTTTTTCTATCAGCAGCCCTACCAGCGCCGCGCACTCACCTTCGACATGCTGGAAGACCTGCACGCACACTTAAGCAAACCGCCATTGATGCTCACCACGGAGCGGCTGTGGAACGCCTATGACCGTGTGCAGACCTCGGCTGTGAAGGGCGTGGACCGCAAACGTCAGCTCACCGATCTGGTCTCGCTGCTGCGCTTTGCACTGGGGCTGGATGGCGAACTCAAGCCCTTTGCTGACGAGGTGGACAAACGCTTCCAGACCTGGATATTCCGCCACAACGCCCAGCGCGGCACGGCCTTTACGCCGGAGCAGACCGAATGGCTGCGACTGATGAAAGACCACATCGCCAGCAGTTGCAGCATCAGCCGCGACGATTTTGATTACGCCGAACTGGCCGACAAGGGCGGGTTGCAAAAAGCTTGGGGCTTGTTTGGCAAGGAACTGGATACCTTGATGAATGAAATGAATATGGAGTTGGTGGCGTGAGTGAGTTGAATCAACGCACCGTTGCTGCCCTTGGGGAATTAGCAGATGAGCTTGTAGAACAGGCTGGGCCAACGAGCGATTTCATTTATGTCGACATCGGCAGTATCGACCGTGAAACCAAAAAGATCACCGAAGCCAAGGGCTTGACGCTGTCGCAAGCTCCGAGCCGCGCCAAGCAGCTGCTTCGCGCTGGTGACGTGCTGGTTTCTATGACACGTCCCAATCTGAATGCAGTCGCACTCGTCCCCGGGCGGCTTGATGGCGCAATCGGCTCCACAGGTTTTCATGTACTCAGGTCTCGTTGGCTGCGACCTGAGTTTTTGCTTCGTCTGGTCCAATCGCAACGTTTTGTCGACGAAATGTCTGCCCTCGTGCAGGGTGCGCTGTATCCCGCAGTGCGACCGAAAGACATTGCTGCGTTCACCTTTACCTTCGAAACACCAGCACAACAATCCCGCATCATCGCCAAACTCGAAGAACTACTCACCGACCTCGATGCCGGGGTGGCCGAACTCAAGGCCGCGCAGAAAAAACTGGCGCAATATCGCCAATCGCTGCTCAAAGCTGCGGTGGAGGGCGCACTTACCGCTGAGTGGCGAGCCAAGCACAAGCCCACCGAAACCGGTGCACAATTGCTCGAACACATCCTCACTGAACGCCGCGCCCGCTGGGAAGCCAAGCAACTCGCCAAATTCGCCGAGCAAGGCAAAACCCCGCCCAAGGATTGGCAGAAGAAATATCCCGAACCCGTGCAGCCGGACACCACCGATTTGCCGGAATTGCCAGAGGGGTGGGTGTGGGCGAGTGCTGAAATGCTTTTTTCGTGGGGTAGCGGAGATTTTTTACCAGCATCGGCACAAATCGATGGACGCTATCCGGTTTACGGCGGGAATGGAATAAACGGCAGACATAACGCTGCTAACGTAGCTCATTCAACAATAGTCATTGGCCGAGTTGGTGTTCACTGCGGAAATGTGTATCTCACGGAATCTTCGGCTTGGGTAACTGATAACGCAATCTATGCAACATCAAAGCATGAGCGCATAATGTGGCCATATGCTGAATTGGTAATGCAGGCAGCGAGGCTTGGCTCTAGTTCTAAGGGTGGAGCTCAACCTTTTATCAGCCAAAAAATACTGAACGATACTGTTGTCGCTCTACCCTCTGTTGAAGAGCAAGATCCAATCTGCGACGAATACACCATTGCATTGAAAGCAAGTATGGTGATGGAGCAGAACATTGAACTCTCCCTGAAACAATCCACCGCCCAACGCCAAAACATTCTGCGCGCTGCCTTCTCTGGCCAACTGGTACCGCAAGACCCGAATGACGAGCCTGCCAGCGTGCTGCTTGAGCGCATCCGTACCGAGCGGGCGGAACGCGAGAAGCAGCCAAAGGCACGCAAGACCAAACAACTGAAGGAGATTGCCGCTGTGGTGAGCAAACTGATCGACGTGCTCGCCGAGGCGGGTGACTGGGTGCCAGCGCAAGAGGCCTTCCGCCGCTGTGGTGTAGCCGATGGCGCGCTGACGGACCGTATCGAAGAGCTATATGCCGAGCTGCGCAAGTTGGACAAGGCAGGCCGCCTGGCAGTGGAGGCCGTGACCGATGCGCAGGGTCGTAAGCTGTATGACAAGCTTAAACTGTTGGCGGCCTAAGCATGCGCCTGGACAAACTCACCATTGGCAGCGCTAAGGACAGCCCGGCGCACCAATTTAAGAACCTGAAGAACGTCACCATCGACTTCGATCAGGATCACTGGGTGACGGTGGTGATTGGCTGGAATGGCACTGGCAAGTCCAATGTGCTGGAGGCACTGGCCATCATTTTCCGCGACCTGATCGGCAAAAAGCGCACGCCCGCGTTTGCCTTTCAGCTGGCCTACCGTATGGGGGCGGGCGAGAACCTGCGGCACATTCATATAGATGCCGACCCAGATCGCGAGAAGGAGCCTTTCACAATTCACGTTGCGACGGATGCACAGGCCCGCGGCGAAGGCACCTTGACCCCATTCATCGAGGGCGAAGCGCCGGTGTCAGCCCTTCGCGGCAAGACCATCAGGCTCACGGCGTTCCTGAATGCGGATAACGAGTATCTGCCGCGCTATGTGTTCAGCTATTACTCGGGCGAGAGCCCGCGTATGCACGAGGTGTTTCGCCCGTACCTCGAAAACTACGACAGTAAGCTGCGTAACGGCGAAGACCCCGGCCTGAAGCGACTGTTTTATGCAATGCCGGTGCACAGCCAGTTTGTGTTGCTGGCCTTTTTGATTCAGCAATCCGACGTGGTACGGGCTTTCCTTGATGACCACCTCGGCCTTGACCCAGACGAAGGCATTGAGTCGGTGTTGTTTGTGCTGCGGCAACCGCCGTGGAAATCCAAGGCAGTCGATGGCGACCCGCGCTTCTGGAATGCGCGCGGCGTGGTGCGCGATTTTCTGTCTCGCCTGTATGACATTGCGCTGGCACCGGTGGAGATCAGCCGCCGCGTGTCCACATCGATCTGGAACAAGGAAACGCTGCAGTTCAAATATCTCTACGTGAAGGATATTGCTGCGCTGCGAAGCCTGGTCGGCAATCAGTCACCGGCGCAGTTCTTCCGTGATCTGGAGAGCACCTACGTTTCGGAGTTGATAGAAGAGGTGCGCATCCGCGTGCGCCTCAAGAAAAACGATGGCAGCGTCACATTCCGGGAGCTCAGTGAGGGGGAACAGCAGTTGCTTACCGTATTGGGGCTGCTGCGCTTTACCGCCGAGGATGAAAGCCTGTTCCTGCTGGATGAACCTGATACGCATTTGAATCCGCGCTGGTGCGTAGATTACCTGAACTACCTGAAGTCCTTTGTCGGGCAGAACAGTGAGGGGCAGGACAACAGTCACATAGTGCTGACGACCCACAACCCCTTGGCTATTGCAGAGTTGGTCAAGGAGCAGGTGCAGATCCTGTACCGCGAAGCAGGCAGCCGCTCTGTGCGTGCCGAAAACCCGGCAGTCGACCCAAAGGGTATGGGCTTTGCCGGGATCGTGACCAGCGACATGTTCGGCTTGGGCACCAGCCTAGACAAGGCCACCAATGCTGATCTGCTGGCACTGCACGAGCTATCCACCCAGCAGACCCCGCTCAGCGATGCTGATCGGACCAAGCTGGTGGAAATCCGTACTCGACTTGAAGGCTTAGATTTCAACTTTTCTTCGCGAGATAGGCTGGAGCAAGAGTATCTGCGTGCCCGATTTGATCTGGCTGCAGACGGCGATATCGACGGTGCCATCGTCACCCCGGAAAACAAGCAAAAGGCGCTTGATGCCTTGGTGCAAAGCCTGCTGCGCAGCTTGCAGGAGGGGCAGGCTTGAGATTCATCCAGATTCCATTGCCCCCACATTTACCGGCACGCTGGCTCAAGGTTTACACGGGCAGGCTCGCAAAGGTCAATTCCTTGGGCACCCAAACGCTTCGATCTGCCTACATCAAGAAAAACGGTAGCTGGGGCTTGCTCAAAAAGTGGCTCGCCAATGCTAGCGGCCACAAGTGCTGGTATTGCGAAGCGAAGAGCACGCGAGCTCCGTTTGATGTCGACCACTTTCGGCCCAAGCTGGGTATCACGGTGGATGGCGTGAAGCTGGCGGGTCATGACGGGTACTACTGGTTGGCCTATGAATGGTGGAATTTCCGACTGTCATGCCAACGGTGTAATCGACCGGAAAAAGACGATGGCAACGTACTGCACGGCAAGGCCAATGAATTCCCCATTCGTGATGAGACACAGCGTTGCGCGCTGCCTACGGGGCATCTGAATACGGAGTCGCCCAGATTATTGGACCCTTGCGTTCAGGCTGATTGCGAGTTGCTCGCCCATGGTATCGACGGTGAGGTTAAGCCAGTCGCTCCAGATGGCACCTGGGAACACACGCGTGCACGCTACACAATTGACCGGCTGGGGTTCAATGAATGGAATGCGCCTGAGGACAAGCGCAGTCGTTGGCAGACATTGGCCACCTTGCTTGCTGTCGTGGGTCATGCACCCAATCCGGCGGTCACCGCTGAAATCAACAAACATCTTTCTAACGATCACGAGTACGCCAGTTTTTTTCGGTCTGCCATCGGTACGCATCGAGACAAAGCTTGGGTGGAGGCCCTTTTATGAACACAAGCACCCTCGTCCAGAAAGTCTGGAACTTCTGCCACACCCTACGCGATGACGGCGTGGGCTATGGCGATTACCTCGAACAGCTCACCTACTTGCTTTTTTTGAAGTTAGCGCACGAATATGCGCAAGAGCCCTACAACCGCGATACCCACATTCCCAAAGGCTATGACTGGGCCAGCCTAACACCCAAGGTGGGCGAACCCCTTGAGGCACAGTATTTAGCCACCCTGCATAAACTCAGCCATGAGCCCGGTATGTTGGGCGCGATATTTTTCAAAGCTCAAAACAAAATTCAGGACCCTGCCAAGCTCTCACGCCTGGTACAACTGATTGATGCCGAAAACTGGATCAGCCTTGATGCCGACACCAAAGGCGATTTATATGAAGGCTTGCTCCAAAAAAATGCGGAAGATACCAAGAGCGGTGCCGGCCAATATTTCACGCCACGGGCACTGATTGAGGCCATGGTGGCTTGTGTCCGCCCTGAGCCGTTGAAAACCATTGCCGACCCCGCCTGTGGCACTGGGGGATTTTTTCTGGGTGCATACCAATGGCTAACGCGCTCGGGTGCCAAACTTGACAAACGCCAAAAAGAGTTTTTGCGTGATCAAACCTTCTACGGCCATGAAATCGTGCCCAATACCCGCCGTATGTGTTTGATGAACCTATTTCTACACAACATCGGAGAACTTGACGGCGAACCCTCGGTTGAGCGTTCCGATGCACTGATTTCTGAGCCCAAACGCAAGGTCGATTACGTGCTGGCCAATCCGCCCTTCGGCAAAAAAAGCAGCATGACCATCACCAATGAGGAAGGGGAAGAAGACAAGGAAGCCCTGACCTATGAGCGACAAGATTTCTGGGAAACCACCTCCAACAAGCAACTCAATTTTCTACAGCATATTGTCAATATGCTCAAAATCAACGGCAAAGCTGCGGTGGTGCTGCCCGATAATGTGTTGTTTGAAGGCAATGCAGGTGAAAAAATTCGCCGAAAATTATTGGAAACCTGTGACGTACACACGATTTTGCGTTTACCCACTGGCATCTTTTATGCTCAGGGGGTTAAAGCCAATGTGGTGTTTTTTGATGCCAAACCCAAAGACGGGCAGATTCACACCCGAGGCATTTGGTTCTACGATTTGCGTACCAACAAGCATTTCACTTTGAAAAACCGCACCCTCAAGCTCGACGATCTGCAAGACTTCATCACCTGCTACCACCCTGAAAATCGCCATCAGCGCATGGCCACGGAGCGGTTTAAGTTCTTCAGCTATGAAGAAGTCATCGCCCGTGACAAAGCCAGCCTAGACATTTTTTGGCTCAAAGACGATAGCCTAGATAACTTGGATAATTTAGCACCTCCCGATGTATTGCAGCAAGAAATCATCGACCACCTAGAGTCGGCTTTGGCCTCGTTTCGGGATGTGGCGCTGGGGCTGCGCAACCCCTAGGGGGGTTGCTCCATCTTTAAAAAGGAATGTCATCATCCATGTCGTCAAAACTGGATGGTGGCGCTGCCTTGGCAGCTGCAGGCTCTGCGGCCCGGGCTGGCGCGCTTTCAGCGGCGGCTGGGCGTGTGCTGCCCATAGAACCACCCATTGAGCTGCCGGCATCGCCCTCAGGCGCGCCATCGCGGCCACCTAGCAATTGCATTTGCTCTGCAATGATTTCAGTGGTGTAATTGTCGCGGCCATCTTTATCTTGCCATTTACGGGTTTTCAAACGCCCTTCAATATAAACGGGGCGGCCTTTACGTAAATATTCACCGGCAATTTCAGCCAAGCGATCGTAAAAAACCACACGGTGCCATTCGGTTTCTTCGACCTTTTCACCGGTTTCTTTACTTTTCCAATTGCGCGTGGTTGCCAAGCTTATGTTGCAGACCGCCGAGCCTCCCGGGGTGTATCGAACTTCAGGATCACGCCCGAGATTGCCGATAATAGTGACTTTATTCACTGATGCCATAGTTAACTCCGTTTATGAGTAGTTGAAAAACAATCATTATGCCCACTCGCCAACCATTTTTACCGAAGCGAGTACACTCTTAAGTTGCACCCTTTAGAGGGTATGCTCCTAGTTTGAACACTTTCACTGCCGTGCTAGCTACTTACCCCACACCGCCCATTGCTACCCCAACGCATAATGCCGCCTGCGAGCCCCTGCAGGTACTGCATGATATTTTTGGCTACTCGGCATTTCGTGAGATGCAAGGCCAGGTGGTTGAACACGTCACGCGTGGCCAGGATGCACTGGTGCTGATGCCAACCGGAGGGGGGAAAAGCCTTTGCTACCAAGTACCCGCCATTGCGCGGCATCGCGCGCAACAAGGGGCCACTTTGGTGATCAGCCCTTTGATTGCGCTGATGCAAGATCAAGTCGATACGCTGATTGAATTGGGGGTGAATGCCGCCTACCTGAATTCGACCCAAGATTACCAACAAAGCAAATCCATTGAACGAGAATGGCTCAATGGCCAGTTGGTGCTGCTGTACGTGGCCCCCGAGCGGCTGCTCACACCCCGGTTTCTGAGCCTACTGGATTCCATGTATCAACGCGGGCTGTTGAGCTTATTTGCTATTGATGAAGCCCACTGTGTGAGCCAGTGGGGCCATGATTTTCGGGAAGACTATTTGGGCTTAGCTCAGTTACACGAGCGTTATCCCTTGGTGCCGCGCATGGCCTTAACGGCCACGGCCGATCGGCATACTCGCGAAGATATTTTGCAACGCCTACAGCTTCAGGATGCGCGCCAATTCATCAGTAGCTTTGACCGGCCCAATATTCACTACACTATTGTTGAAAAAACCGAACCGCGTCAACAATTGCTGAAATTTATTTTGCAATCACACCGCCGGCACTGCGGTATTGTTTATTGCGCCAGCCGCAAGAAAGTCGAAGACACTGCGGCTTGGCTGGTAAGCCAGGGTATTCCCTCCTTACCCTACCATGCCGGATTAGACTTGGCTTTGCGCCAGCGCCATCAAGAAAGCTTTGTACAGCACGATAGCGCCGATGGCGGGCTGGTGATGGTGGCCACCATTGCTTTTGGCATGGGCATTGACAAACCCGATGTGCGATTTGTTGCACATTTGGATTTGCCTCGTAGCATGGAAAGCTATTACCAAGAAACCGGCCGCGCGGGGCGAGATGGTGCACCCGCTCAGGCCTGGATGGCCTACGGTTTGAATGACATCATGACGCATCGACGCATGATTGACGATGGTGAAGCCCACGACAGCTTCAAACACCTACAACGGCAGCGCCTTGATTCGATGCTAGCCCTGGCCGAAACTGCTCAATGTCGACGGCAGCAAATGCTGGCCTATTTCGATGAAATGAGCAAACCCTGCGGCCATTGCGATAATTGCCTGAACCCGCCAGAAGTGTGGGACGCCACGGAACCGGCACGCATGGCCTTGAGTGCGGTTTACCGCATGGCACGCCCTTCCCGAGGCTCTGCGCCCACTCACTTTGGTGCGGCACACTTGGTAGATGTATTGAGGGGTAAACGCACCACCAAGGTTTTGCAGTACCAGCACCAAGCATTACCGACATTTGGCGTGGGGCAAGCTTACTCAGAGGTGCAATGGCGCAGCATTTTGCGGCAGTTGGTAGCAGCCGGCCACCTGGTAGGCGATGCGGGTGAGTTTCCGGTGCTGCACCTGCAAACTTCAGCGCGTGAGGTGCTCAAGGGCCAGACTTCGGTATTCATGAAACGCTCCGCGCTCAAAAAAGCCACTGCCCCCCAAGCCCAAGGCACGGCCAGCAGCGCCCACGGCAACTCCGTACGCAACGCTCAGGCTTTGCTTGACTCGTTTGATGCCGCAGCGCGCAAACGGTATAAACTTCTCAAGGAGTGGCGCCGCGAATTGGCACAAAAGATGAACAAGCCCGCTTATGTGATTTTTCATGATTTAAGCTTGGCTGAAATGGCGCAATTTGCGCCAAAAAATCTCAATGACCTTGCTTTAATTAACGGCATGGGATCGCGAAAACTTGAAGCCTATGGGCAAGAATTGCTGTCATTACTGAGGCCATCATGAATGCTTTTTTAACGATTGATATTGGCAATACCCGATTAAAATGGGGGCTATATACCGATGCCCACCCACGTGCTGCGCAATTGGCTCATGGGGCCGTATTTCTTGAGCAAATCAACCAACTCGCCGAGCAAGATTGGGCCAATCTTCCACCCCCTCAGGCCGTAATAGGCTGCAATGTGGCGGGTGATGCCATTCGGCGTGAAGTAGAGGCCCAACTAGAGCATTGGGAATGCCCCTTGCATTGGGTGGTATCAGAAGATCAAGCGGTGGGCATTATCAATGGCTACGAACACCCTACCCGCTTAGGCGCAGATCGCTGGACTGCCCTCATCGGTGCACGCCATATTGCTTTGGAAAGAAATTGGCAAGGGCCCATTTTGGTGGTGATGATAGGTACGGCCGTCACGGTTGATGCCCTCAGTGCCGATGGTCGGTTTCTAGGCGGCTTGATTGTACCCGGGCATGGCATTATGCTGCGTGCTTTAGAGTCAGGTACGGCTGGGCTGCATGTGCCGACGGGCAACGTTGAGCGATTTCCCACCAATACCAGCGATGCCTTAACCAGCGGGGGCAACTATGCCATTACGGGAGCGATTGAGCGTATGCACCGCCACTTGCGTGAACGCTCGGGGCAAACGCCCCTGACCCTGATTAGCGGAGGTGCCAGCTGGAAGGTAGCACCCCACTTAGGCATAGGCTATGAGTACATCGAAACTTTGATTTTTGATGGTTTGCTTAAAACCTTGCAAGGCAAGATGATTGGGTAAAGCAGCTATTGCCAGCTTGCAAAAACCAATACCTATAAGGCCTCAACATGCCACTGTTGGGTGACTTCACCTTGCCCATTCACACTTTCCAGGTGTACACCAAAGCCCCACAAGCGCGCCACATGCTTCAGCACTTCTTGGGCGCTATCAGCCAGCGGGCGGTTGTTGTGCTGGGTGTGGCGTAGGGTTAGGCTGCGATCGCCACGTAAATTCACGTTCCACACCTGAATATTCGGCTCGCGCGTGCCTAAATCGTACTGACCCGATAATGCCTGCCGCACACGGCGGTAACCCGTATCATCGTGAATGGCGCTGATTTCAAGATCGTCTTCTTGCTCATCATCCACCACAGCAAATAGCCGCATTTCACGCATCAAATGGGGGCTGAGGTATTGCCCAATAAAACTTTCATCCTTGAAGTTATGCATAGCGTGATTGAGCACCTCAAGCCAAGGGGCTCCGGCCATATCCGGAAACCATAGCCGATCTTCCTCGGTGGGCTGGCGGCAAATGCGCTCGATGTCCGAGTACATAGCAAAACCCAAGGCATAAGGATTGATGCCGCTATAGGCACGATGCCCCACCGGCGGCTGATAAATCACGTTAGTGTGGCTAGTCAACCATTCCATCATCACACCATCACTGAGGTATCCGCGGTCATACAGTGTATTAAGCAAGCGATGATGCCAAAACGTAGCCCAGCCCTCATTCATCACTTGGGTTTGCCGCTGCGGGTAAAAGTACTGGGCGATTTTGCGCACAATGCGCACGACTTCACGCTGCCAAGGCTCTAACAAAGGCGCATTTTTTTCAATGAAGTACAGCAGGTTTTCTTGTGGCTCTTCCGGAAATCGCTTGGGCGCGGCCACCCCTTCATCACGATCAGCACGCCGAGGCAAAGTACGCCATAAATCGTTGACTTGCTGCTGCGCGTAGGCTTCGCGGTCTTTGCGCTCAAGCAGCTCTTGTGCCAAGCTTTTGCGCGTCGGGCGGCGGTAGCGATCAACCCCATGATTTTGCAGCGCATGGCATGAGTCTAAGAATAGCTCGACCGTTTCAATGCCATAGCGTTCTTCACATTGGCTGACATAGTTGCGCGCATACACCAAGTAATCAATGATGGATGAGGCATCGGTCCACATCCGAAACAGGTAATTGCCTTTAAAAAAGCTGTTGTGGCCATACGCGGCATGGGCTATCACCAAGGCTTGCATGGCCAGGGTGTTTTCTTCCATCAAGTAACTGATGCAGGGGTTGGAATTGATCACAATTTCATACGCCAAACCCATATGCCCACGTTTGTAATTTTTTTCGGTGGCAATAAATTCTTTGCCATAACTCCAGTGCCGATAATGCACAGGCATGCCAATGCTGGCGTAGGCATCCATCATTTGTTCCGCCGTAATGATTTCAAGCTGATTGGGATAGGTGTCTAGGCCGAATTGCTCGGCGGTTTCACGAATCACATCGTGATAACGATCAATCAGCTCAAAACTCCAGTCACTCGGAGCAGGCAAGGGCACCACATCGGTCATGAGGCTTGTACTCCTTCTTTACGAAACAATTCATGAAATACGGGGTAAATATCCGCGGCCGCAACCGTTTTGCGCATGGCAAAGTGCGCATGCTCGGCGACGAGTTGGGCGTATTCGTCCCATAGGTTTTGCTCTTCTTCCGCGACTTGCACATAAGCAAAATGCCGTACTGCTGGTAGTATGTGATCGCGCAGTATTTCACGGCAACGGCCACTATCATGATGCCAATTGTCGCCATCGCTGGCTTGTGCGCCGTAAATATTCCAATCGCCTCGGGGGTAACGTGCTGCCATAATCTCTTGCATCAGCAACAAGGCTGAGCTCACCACCGTGCCCCCTGTTTCGGTGGCATGAAAGAAATCCTGCTCATCGACCTCCTGCGCTTGGGTGTGGTGCCGTATAAACACCACTTCAATATGCTCATAGTGGCGCGTGAGAAACAAGTACAGAAGGATGAAAAAGCGTTTGGCCAGCTCTTTGCGTTGCTCATCCATCGAGCCCGACACATCCATCAAACAAAACATCACGGCTTTGGCACTCGGCACGGGCACGCGTACACGGCTGCGAAAGCGCAAATCAATAGGGTCTAAAAAGGGTATGCCTTCAATCCGCCGCTTCAATACAGCGATCTGATGCTGCAACTCTTGTAACGCACTTTGTTGCTCATCACTGGGGTTTGGCACCAACTCCATGGCGGCAAGCTGCTTCTCTAGTTCTTGTAGCGTTTTTCGCTTAGGGATGGCCAGTGCAATTCGACGTCCCAAGGAGCCGCGCATGCTGCGCACCACGTGCAAATTATTCGGGGTGCCATCGGTGATTAGCCCCGCGCGGTGGGTTTGATATTCAGGCACTTCAGCCAGTTGAGTGCGCACCAAATGCGGCAGAGCCAGGTCTTCAAAGAAGGCATCCATGAACTCTTCTTTGGTCAGGGTAAATACAAAATCGTCTTCCCCCTCGCCTGAATCACTGGCCTGCCCACCACCGTCCTGGCCTTGCTGCTTGGGTGGGCGGGAAACACGATCACCTTGTATATACTGCCGATTACCCGGGTGAACAACCTCACGTATGCCGCCATGATCATGATGAAAAATCGGTTGGCTCAGGTCTTTGCGCGGGATGGTGACATCCTCCGCCCGCTCTATGTCACGGATGCCGCGCGTATCCACCGCACGCCGCACCGCCTCGCGAATTTGCGCCTTGTGACGGCGCAAAAAACGCTCACGGTTGCCCACCGATTTGTTTTTGCCGGATAACCGGCGATCCACAATTTGTTGCCGCATAGTTAACTGGATTTACGCACACGCAAATACCACTCACACAGCAGCCTCACCTGCTTGGCGGTATAGCCCTTGGCGGTCATTCGCTGCACAAAG
>JAUMCS010000033.1:0-47264 GCA_032122355.1 Burkholderiaceae bacterium | reverse complement strand
TCTTCGTGCTTTTTCGCTTCATCGGCACTGGCCTTGGCATTAAAGCTGATGACCGGCAATAGCTCTTCGGTGTTAGAAAACATTTTCTTTTCAATCACGCTACGCAGCTTTTCATAACTAGTCCAAACCGGATTGTTACCCTGATTATTGGCCCGTGCCCGCAAAACAAAGTTCACAATTTCATTGCGAAAATCTTTGGGATTGGCAATGCCCGCGGGTTTCTCGATTTTTTCTAGCTCCGCATTCAACGAGGCTCGATCAAATACCTCGCCAGTATCGGTGTCGCGGTACTCTTGATCTTGTATCCAATAGTCGGCATAGGTGACATAGCGATCAAAAATGTTTTGCCCATACTCGCTGTAGCTTTCAAGGTAGGCGGTTTGAATTTCTTTGCCAATAAATTCGGCATAGCGCGGTGACAAATGCTCTTTGATGAAGGCGATGTATTTTTGCTCCACATCGGCCGGAAATTGTTCGCGCTCAATTTGCTGCTCCAGTACATACATCAAATGCACGGGGTTAGCGGCCACTTCGGTGCTGTCAAAGTTAAACACTTTGGATAAAATTTTGAAAGCAAACCGCGTTGATATACCGTTCATGCCTTCATCTACGCCTGCGTAGTCACGGTACTCTTGGTAGCTTTTGGCACGGGGGTCGGTGTCTTTGAGGTTTTCACCATCATAGACTTGCATTTTCGAATACAGGCTGGAGTTTTCGGGATCGCGCAGGCGTGTGAGCATGGCAAATTGGCTCATCATTTTCAGGGTGCCAGGTGCGCAGGTGGCTTGTGCCAGCGAGGAATGGCGCAATAGCTTCTCGTAGATTTTGATTTCTTCACTCACCCGCAAACAATAAGGCACTTTGACGATATAAATACGGTCTAAAAAGGCTTCATTATTTTTGTTGTTTCGAAAGGCCTTCCACTCGCTTTCATTCGAGTGAGCCAATACGACACCATCAAAAGGAATGGCACCAAAGCCTTCTGTGCCTTTGAAGTTGCCTTCTTGCGTAGCAGTGAGCAAGGGATGCAGCACTTTGATGGGGGCTTTAAACATTTCGACAAACTCTAACAAGCCCTGATTGGCCAAACACAGTCCGCCACTGTAGCTGTAGGCATCGGGGTCATCCTGAGCATAGGTTTCGAGTTTACGAATATCGACCTTACCTACCAAGCTCGAAATATCTTGGTTGTTTTCATCGCCCGGTTCGGTTTTGGCCACGCCCACTTGTTTGAGAATACTGGGGTAACGCTTGATAATGCGGAACTGCCGAATATCACCGCCAAATTCCTCGAGCCGCTTCACCGCCCAAGGGCTCATGATGCGATTGAGATAGCGGCGTGGAATGCCGTATTCTTTTTCGAGTATTTCGCCGTCCTCAGCCGCATCAAATAAACCCAAAGGGCTTTCATTCACAGGGCTGCCCTTGATGGCGTAAAACGGGACTTCTTGCATGAGCTGCTTAAGGCGCTCAGCAATCGAGCTTTTGCCGCCCCCCACAGGCCCGAGCAAATACAGAATTTGTTTTTTCTCTTCTAAACCCTGCGCCGCATGGCGAAAGTACGAAACCACTTGCTCAATGGCTTCTTCCATGCCATAAAACTCAGCGAAAGCTGGATATATTTTGATGACCTTGTTGGCAAATATGCGCGACAGGCGCGGGTCGGAGCGCGTATCCACCAAACGTGGCTCGCCGATGGCCTGGAGCATACGCTCAGCCGCCGTGGCATAGGCCAAGGGGTTGGCCTTGCACTCGTTTAAATATTCTTCCAGCGAGAGTTCTTCTTCGCGGGTACGCTCAAAGCGGGCGGTAAAGTGGCTAATCACATCCATGATGACCTCCTAAGGATGAGTAAGACGTAGCCATGCCATTAAAGCACAGCGCAGTCTGGGAAGTTGTGGCGGCGTCCGAATGGGATTACTCGGGGGAGTATTCGGCCCTAACAGGCGCCGTCAGAGCTTTCCGGTCATGGCTTGAGTGTGCCTGAAAATTGCACAAAATCAAAGTGTATTCAGTAAGGGTTTGTAAGCAAACCCCTGTATCAAATTTGCACGCCCAAGCGCTGTAATAGCCCTTCTAGCGCCTCGTAAGAGTGAAATGCCACCGAAATTTCTCCACTTTGCCCGCGACGATCTTGGCGTATGCGCGCGGGTGCAGCCAAGTGATCGGACAACGCTTGTTCTAGGCGTTGCACCTCACGCGCGTTGGCAGTTTTCTGGGCTTGTTTCGGGGCAGGAGTCCGAGCAGGAACTCCACTGCGGGCCGCGAGTTGCTCGGTTTGGCGCACACTGAGCTTACGAGCCACGACATCATGGGCCACTAAAATTTGCTGCGCTTGGTCTAGTGGCAATATGGCCCGAGCATGCCCCATATCTATATCACCCGCCATGAGCATTTTTTGTACGGGGGCAGCTAATTGCAGCAGGCGCAACAAATTGGTGGCAGCACTACGCGAGCGCCCCACGGCTTGCGCCGCTTGCTCGTGTGTGAGTTTGAATTCATGCACCAAACGCTGCAAGCCTTGCGCTTCCTCCAGCGGATTGAGGTCTTCACGCTGCATGTTTTCAATCAAGGCCATGATGGCCGCGGTTTCATCGGGTACATCTTTAACCAAAACCGGCACTTCGGTTAAACCCGCCAATTGCGCCGCCCGAAAACGCCGTTCACCCGCAATAATTTCATAGCCACTGGCACCCACCGGCCTCACCAATAATGGTTGCATAATACCTTGTGTGCGTATGCTCTCGGCCAATTCGTACAATGAGCCTTCATCCATTTGTTGGCGTGGCTGGTATTTGCCCGCGCGCAGCTGTGCCACGGGCAATGCTCGGGGCGTTTGTTCGGTTTCAATCAGGGTAGATGTGGCTGGGCCCAATAGGGCTTCTAGCCCCATGCCCAGACCTTTGAGTTTTTTCGTAGCCATAGTGCGGATTATCCTCAACCTTTACACGTTTTTTTAAAATAACATCATGACTCAGACTTACAAGGTTTTTGTTGACGGCCAAGAAGGTACCACCGGTTTGCGCATTCACGAATATTTATCGGCGCGCCCAGATATTGAAATTTTGCGCATTGATGATAGTAAACGCAAAGATACCACCGAACGGGCCCGTTTGCTCAATGCGGCGGATGTGGCTTTTTTGTGTTTGCCCGATGCCGCTGCTAAAGAAGCCGTTGCCCTGACCACCAACCCCAACACCTGCATTATCGATGCCAGTACCGCGCACCGCACGCAGGCCGATTGGGTATATGGCCTGCCCGAATTAAGTGCCACACAGCGCCACGCCATTCATACCAGCAAACGCATTGCCAACCCAGGCTGCCATGCGACGGCATTTATTGTGTTGATGCGCCCCTTGGTGGATGCCGGCTTGATTGCACCCCACGAGGCCGTGACGGCCACCTCCATCACCGGTTATTCCGGCGGGGGCAAAGGCATGATCGAGCAGTACCAAGCGCACACGGGCACTTTGGCTGCGCCCAGACCCTATGGCCTTAGCTTAAGCCACAAGCATTTACCCGAAATGAGGGCGCATACGGGGCTGCACTTTGCGCCTGTGTTTATGCCTATCGTTGCGGATTTTTACAAGGGCCTGGCCGTTACCATTCCGCTGCCTTTGCACGCCTTAAGTACGCGCCCGAGTGCTGCGCAGCTGCACGAGGCGTTGCAACAGCGCTACAAAGATGAGCCCTTCGTTCGGGTGATGCCCCTGTCTGACCCCGACACTTTGCAAGGTGGGTTTTTTGATGTTCAGGGCTGTAATGACACCAATCGCGTGGATATTTTTATTTTTGCCAATGAATCTCAAGCGTTGCTGATGGCGCGCTTAGACAACCTTGGAAAAGGTGCCAGTGGCGCAGCGGTGCAATGCATGAACATTCATTTAGGATGCGCTGAGGCTAGTGGGCTGTAAAATACAAGTCTATTACATTGAGGCACAACAACATGAAACAACTCGTACTGATTCGGCATGGTGAATCCACTTGGAATTTAGAAAACCGTTTTACGGGGTGGACGGATGTGCCCTTGACAGAAACCGGCATTGCTCAGGCGCAGCAAGCAGGCAGGCTTTTGCGTGAGGCCGGATTTGGTTTTGATGTGGCGTTTACCTCGGTGCTCAAGCGCGCCATTTGGACGTTGTGGCACTGCCTAGACAACATGGATCAAACATGGGTGCCGGTGATGCACGATTGGCGCCTGAATGAACGCCACTATGGGGGCCTGCAAGGCTTGAATAAAGCCGATATGGCGCGGCAGTATGGTGATGAGCAAGTGTTGATTTGGCGCCGCAGCTATGACACGCCACCGCCCGCACTAGAAGCGCATGACCCACGCGGCCAACGCAGTGATGTACGCTATGCGCAATTGCAGCCTGAGCAAATACCCCTGACAGAGTGTTTGAAAGATACCGTGCAGCGCGTCTTACCCTGCTGGAATGAGCGGATTGCTCCGGCCATTCAATCAGGCCAGCGCGTGGTGATTGCTGCGCATGGCAACAGCATACGCGCTTTGGTGAAAATGCTCGATGGTATTGATGATGAGGCGATTGTGGGGGTGAATATTCCCAATGGAGTGCCGCTGGTGTATGAATTAGACGATGTAACGCTTAAACCTATACGGAATTATTATTTAGGGGAGTAAAACCGTATTTAACCTCTTCCTCGCACGATTAAGGCATTTCCTGCCGCTTTAATATCTTGCAGCGGGTTGTAACCTGCCGAGGAATAATGACCCAAATCGGTACCTTGAACTTTAAATGCTATTTTATCTTTAGTGATTTTAATTTCAGTGCCCTTTTCTTTACCACCAACCTGAAGAGTAATCCCATCCTTATCCATGCGAATCATGGATTCTAATGAGGCTACTTTATTTCTTAATTCGAGCAATTCACTTTTCATTGACATCAATGATTCTTTTTCATCATCATTTTTCTCAGAATGGCGAAGTTCAACGACTTTTGTTCCAAGGACTAAGCCACTGCCCCATCGTGATTCGTGTTTCAATCCAGCTCCAATAGACACCACATCAGATCCAAATAATTCCATACCGGCTTTGTTATTCGCAGGTGATTCGCCACCATTAACCAGCGCGTACACACAATCTTTGCCACCTATGATTCCAAAGTCTGCAGTATGTACAGTAACCGCATCTTTCTCAGGTTGAGTTTTTTTCCAATTTTCTTTGATATTTTTCTTATCTCTGACTGCAAAAAAATTATCCCCTGAAGAGTCTTCAGTCTCCGCAGACCACTCTCCTGCTGTTTTATTTAACGAGTACTCGTCGGTACCCGGGTTGCTCATTCCACACAAAACATAAGTTGGTGTTGCCATGATGATGGCAGCTTTTTCCTCTGAGGTAAATTCCGCAGGACGGATTTCAAATAATGCTTCTGGCGAATCATCCTTGAATTTGGGGGCATTTTTGCTGTCTGCCCAATCCACAACTCCACTATTAGCCCTATAATACTTACCATCACCAGTAACTGGAATGGTGTGCGGCATCACTGTTACGGCCTCATACCTTACAACACCCGCAAATCGATTCCATACTTGCGATCTTGTTTTTTTCCTTTTAACATCTGAATCACCGTTTAATTCTGGAATAAAAGCGGCATTACTCAGGATTTTTTCGTCTAAAAAACCAGTTAAAATGTTACTGAGTTCTTTAGTTCCGGATAATGTATGTGCACCCTTCTCTGATTGACTGATAAGTAGATTTTTTTTGTCAAAAGGTGACTTCGGTGTTGAATAATCAACAACAGGATTGCATGCATAATGATATACTGCATGGGAGTTATGATATTGAGCGGTGTCTTCTACCCCTGTATATTGTCGAGATAAATATATTTGTTCATCCGCATCACCCATGTGAAGCAAACGTGAAGTGCCTACTTTTATAGTACGACCAGATTTATTGCCAATAATGAGATTCGTAACCGGCGATTCATTAAAATGAAGCTTTAAGCCCACTTCAGAATTCTTAAAACCTTCAGCACTCACCGGCTTGGAAGACCATAGCGTGTACCTTTTTTTAACCAAGCTCGAAGGAAATTGATCCCGCCCAGGAATATTCCATATATTATTTGCACGCCTAACTCTATTAGCCATATTAACAAGCTCACCAATATGCTCCGTACCAATTTGGCTTTGTTTCAATAATCTTAAGGCTTCAGCATCCTCCCACGGAAAACTCACCCAGTTGCAAGATACATCTGAGAACTGTACTATTTCTGGCTGAACGTTACCAGTAGCCATACCCAGCATAGCTCCCATTCTGTCCCACCAACTCATTCCGCCCTCCGATCAATAGTCGTTGCCCAAAGATAAACCATGCTAATGAATACTTATGACAAAATGATGAAAGGCAATCTAACGGGTGGTACGGTAGGCCAATATACCCAGCCACTCATGAAGCGCTACTTGCCAAAGCACCAGGCTGTGCGCGAGCGAATACTCAGTCCATGGCGTGTAATTGCCGGTGCGATAATCGGCTGGATAGGGCGTGATGCGACACCCTGTTTTTTGAAATTCTTCCATAGCACGGGGCATATGCCAGGCAGAAGTGATCAGCAACCATGGCTGCTGGCAACGTGGCCCCAGTAGCTGTGCGACTTGCTGTGCATTTTCACGGGTAGTGCGGGAACGGCTTTCTAGTTGTATGCGGTCTTCAGCAATGCCCTGCTCTAAAAAAAACTGTCGGGCCATTTGCGCTTCGGTCAAGCCCGTGGGCAAAAGTCGCCCCACTCCGCCTGAAAAAACCAATGCCCACTCAGGATGTTTATGCAGCAAAACCACTGCCTGCGTTAAACGCTCAGCCGACTCTCCCAGCGGTACTTGGCCATGCGCAACCATGCTCTCGGCCGATTTGAATGAGCCCCCCAGCACAATCACACCCACTTGCGATGCCACTGTATCAGCTGAAGGCGTTGCATAGCGCATTTCCAGCGGGCGCAATAGCGCGTTAGGTACGGCCTCAAAACCCAGCAACACCAGCACCACCAAAGTCAGCCCCAACAAACTGCGCGCCAAATGGGGCCATCGGCCCATGCCGATGAAAGCAGCCAACATGATTAAGGCCAACCCAAACATAGGTTGTGTGATGGCAGATAATAATTTGGATAAGATAAACATCTTTACTCAGTTGTCAAGACCCGCACGAGGCCTGTCAGCAAAGCTGCGGGCTAGTTCGGATAGCAAAGTGCGCGGGTCTCGCGCCAATACCCGAGTATAGAAATTTGGCAAACTAGACACCTCGGCTTTGGCCATGTCACGGGTCGACCCTAAAATGACAGCAGAACCCATTGTAAAAATAGCTTTTTCAATAAGTGTGCATTTGAGGAGTGTCATGTATTCAAAAAAGCCCGTTTATTTTGATCCTCAAGGACCTGTTAACGTAGGGATTATATATTTATCTATAAAAATCCATACTTTACAGAAACAAAATGATCCGCAAATGATCCGCAAATGATCCAAACCGAACGGCATGTGAGTCACTTCGGCTCCATATAAGCGGTTGTTTTTCCTTGCCCATGCATGACAATTTGCCCTGCAGCCAGCATTCTTTGCAACAACCGCTTAACTTGACCCTCAGTCAATCGACACAGTTCCATTACCTCAGCCCGCTTAATCTGACCATGCTGCCTGATGTAACTGAGCACCATCTGCTCATGCTGGATCGGACCAAAACCCACTTGCCGCGTATAGGCTGCCTTGTCGCTCACCACGGTATAGACCGCCGCCGACAAAGTATAGCTGCGGCCGCGGGTATTGCCGTGCGCCTCTACCAAGCCAGCTTCGGTCAATGCCTCCAGAGTGCGCCTGGCACTGGCCGCATCGCGCTGAATGTATTTGGCCAACGCGTCGGCCGATAGGCGCTTGAACTTACGCAAAGCGGCCAAAGCGATCAGCGAATCAATAGGCAGTTCGGCATTACGATTATGCTCTGCGTCCACTACCATGCGGCGGAATGCCACATCGGCAGGAGCCGTGGGCAAGCTCAGCACCACGTTGTAGGAATCGGTTCGTCCGTAATCTGGTGCCGGACGACCAAACTTGAGCATGCCACGGTAAATCGTATCCACCCCTCGGCCAGAACGCTCCACCACCCCAATGCGCTTCATCGCATCTGCGAGTGCGCGATTGCGTGGGCGCGGCTCTGTCACCAGCAGATTGGCCAGTGTTACGCCCAACCCCCAAACCCGCTCGGCTGCCTCGCGGTGCATTCCGACTGTGTGTATTCGTTCTTGACACCTAAGAGACTGAGAAATATTCGAGCAACCAATCCGGTCAACTCAAGCTCCATGTTTCTGTGCTCTACAGGATGGGTAAAGCCTATCGGTTTTCCAATATACATAGCCTCATGAACCAGTTTATTACGCCGCTCAGCCAATTCCTTGTCGACCCATTTTGGCTGTGGCACACCAGTGCATTCGCACAGTTTCGATGCTTGCTTTGCGTGTGATAGCCTTTCTTCTGGATAGCCAGAAAATTGTATTTTCTTAGCCAGTTTTGCGCATGCATCTAGGGCCATATACTGCGCATTGAACCTTTCAAACTCATGCTCATACAGTTGGGCAAATAGATGCCAATGCATTGCGCCAAACGCGAGTCGTCTGATTTCTGGACAAGTATGTTGCTGCCAAAATTCTGTAGCGATGTCCATCGTTTTTTCAATATCGTTCTTCTTTGCAAGAAAGTCATTCAGTTTCCTAGAAACAGGCGCTTTATAGAAGTGCTGCCACTCTGGCCGTTGCAAGCGTTGGCCTTTTAGCAAGCCAAACAACGCAATCATGAAGTTGGCTTCTTCATCTGTGGCACTTGATGCTTGCAAATGGATTTGATGCGTTGCAGGCAGCGAAAATCCTGCGGGAATCAAAAGTGCATTCATACCAGATTTAACTGGCCGTAGGGGTGGGTAGAACCAGCCTTCAAACACAAATTCGGTCTGAGACACTTTTACAACCACCTCCTCATAGTTTGCAAGTGACTCAATAAAACTGTTGCCACGGTTCCAAGTAATGCGGGTTGTCTTCTCCGCAAGGTATCCAAAAGAAACTTGCATCATGACACCCCCCTGCATCCACCGCATTCCAAGCCACCAGCACCACCAAAGTCAGCCCCAACAAACTGCGCGCCAAACGGGGCCATCGGCCCATGCCGATGAAAGCAGCCAACATGATTAAGGCCAACCCAAACATAGGTTGTGTGATGGCAGATAATAATTTGGATAAGATAAACATCTTTACTCAGTTGTCTTTATTGCAGGGGGATGGGTTAATTCCTGCGCATCATCACCGCAAGCTCCACACCCCATACCAAAACCCAACTCAATGCCCACAGGGGCATCAACATCACCCCCAGCATACCGGCAAGCCACGCCCCAATAGGTACACTGCGCCAAGCCCCTGCTGGCAGAGTCGGCCAAAATGCCAAGCCGGCACGGTAACGCTTCCACACCATCGCCCAACCCGATAGCGTAGAAAAAATCAGGCCGCCACCAAACATCAGCAGCAGTATTCGGTTCCAAAGCCCCAACTCACCTCGATGAAAGGGAATGCCGACGGTGGTGGCCTTGCCAAATAAGGTTTGCTCAGCCCAGCCACTGCGATACAAACGCTCACCCGTATAGGCATCTAACAACAAATCATAACGCAAGGTAGGCTGGCTCGCATCCATCTGCTGCGCCCGCCACACACCCTGCTCACCCTGTGGTGGCATGATCAGCGCGGCCACAGTCGGAGCCTCGCGCTGCACGGCTTCCCAGGCCGCTTGCCATGACAACATAGGCACATCTCGCCCCACCGACTGCGAATGAATACGGGCGGGTATGCGTGGTGATGTTTGCCCTGTGGCATCACGCAGCCATTTGATTTGATCGCCCGCATACTGGCTCCAAGTCAGGCCTGTGATTAATATCGATGCACTGATCGCGCTCAAACTCAGTCCCACCCACACATGCCATTGGCGCCAACGCAACCGACTCGATCGAACCCGCGCACCAACCCCGCCCGATGCCTGCCCACGCGGCCACCATAAAAATACCCCTGTGATCAGCATCACCAAGGTCCAGCTGGCGGCCAGTTCTATCATCCAGCGCCAACCATCACCCTGCTGCCATTGCGAATGCAGTTTGCGTGCCCACACCGCAAAGCGATCGGACTCCACCAAGGTGCCCAGCACCTGTGCGGTATAGGGGTTCACATAAACCACCCAGGCGCGCGTAGGTATGCCAAATGTGGGCCGCAAAAATGCGCCTTGCTCGGGCCTAGAAGCGGGCTTAGCAGCGCCCGCGTGATGGTCATGGCCAGAGGCTTGTGAGCGCTCACTTCGCGGGGGCGGCATAAAAGCCACTCGCACGCTTTGATGGGTCTCAAAAGCAGGCACGACGCCGAATAGCCTCCAGCCCTCGGGTGCCACTGCCTGTGCAGCTGCCACGGCTTCATCCAGCGGCCGATACAACCGAGGCGCAGCGCCTTGTGGCACGGCAACCGTATCTAAATGACCATGCTGCATGCGCTCGATAGTGGGCGTTAACACATACAACATGCCGGTGATACAGGCCGCCAGTAAAAACGGACTGGCGATCAAAGCCGCCCACAGATGCAAACGCCACAACAAGGCTCGGCGCTGCTGGGCGCACGTAGGGGAAGTTTTTTCTATCGTTGCAATCATCATCGTGCCCCTTTTCGTTTAATCCGCACCAAATGACTTAGTCAACCCCAGCATCACACTGCGGGGAGCGCCTGGCGTGTAGGTGTTTTGCATATTCGGGGTGTAGGTACCACTTTTGTAGCTGCTGGCTGCGCTATCGGCATAACGGGCATCGGTGAGGTTACGCACCTGCCCCCACAGCTCCCAGCCCGCCCTGATACGGTGTGTAGCGCTCATGTTCCACAAAGTGTGCCCACTGTAGCGCACGCTATTGAGGTTGTTCATCCAATAGCCACCCTGCTGAATCACGCCCAATGCCAAGCGTGATTGCGATAAAAACTTCCAGCCTAGCTGCGCATTCCACTGATACCGTGGTGCTTGAGGCATGGTCTTACCCGAATAATCTTCTGCCGCAGCGGCCACATACTGCACATATTCGTGATGCGCCCACGTCGCCCCTGCACGCCAATCCCACTGACTGAATTGCTGGCCCAGTGCCAGCTCTAAGCCACGGCTGCGCGTTTTGCCGGCATTGCGATTTTCAGTATTGCCCGGGGCCAGGGTGTACGAAACGATGGTATCTCGCCCGTCGAGCTGATACAGCGCCAAATCCCAAGATAGGCTTTGAAAGAATTGGGCGCGCCAACCGATTTCTTGGTTGTCGTAAACCGAGGGTTTGAGATCAGGAATGGCGGTTTTACTGTACAGCTGGCTCACTTCTGGCGGCGTGAAGCCTTGGCTGACATTGACATATAAACTTTGCGTAGAAGACAAGGCCCATGTCGCCCCCACCTTCGGGCTCAGCCTTGAAAATGTACGGCGCTCATTGGCTGCGCCCTCATTCGCCCCGGGGGTCAGTTGATTCTCAAAGCCATATGCGATGGCATCATAGCGCCCACCCAAGGTCATGCGTAAGGGCTCTAAAGGGCTGAATTCCAACTGTGCAAAAAGGGCATCGTTATCGATCTGCACGCGGTAGTCACGCACGCCCAAAGGGTTGGCAGTGTTGTTGAGTACATAACCTTGGTAAATGCCTGTGGCTGCATCACGTGTAATGCGCAAATTGTCTGAAACGTATTGGTTTTTACTGCGGTCCACATACACACCGCCCACCAAGCGCGTACGCCAAGGATTCCATTCTTGTGTATGCTTGATATCCACACCCCAAGATTCGACATGATTATTGTTGATGGTGCCACGGCAAGTCACACCCGAACAACCGGTAATGGTGTAGGCCGGCAGTTGCCCGTGATCATTGTCGCGGGTGAAAAGGGTCACTGCTGTTTGGCCGCTGTGGGTCGTTTGCCCTTCCCACATCACGCTGGCTCGGGTGGCTTTATCTTTGCGCCAGGTAAAGGTATTGATGCTTTTGCCAGGCTGGGTGCGGTAATAGTTTTCAAATAAATTACCCGTCATGTCGGTTTCTAAATCGGTATGCACCCAATGCGCGCGCAACCAGGCCGAGTCACCCAAGGCATAATCGGCACGGAGTGAAAGCGCATCTTTAGCCCCACCACTGTATTGCTGCCAGTTACTGCGGTCACGCCGTGAGCTGTAATGCGAAAACCGCAATCCCAGATCATCCCAGGTATTGCTCGCCCCCGTATCGATACGAGTAAAGCCATCGGTGGCATCATGCCGCAGCCCCATTGTACCGGTGGGCTCGGGGCTGGGTTTCTGTGTCAGAAAATTCACTGCACCGCCCACGGCATTGCTGCCATATAACGACGATGCCGCCCCCTTGACCACCTCGACATCATTCGCGCTGTTCATATTCATTTCATTGAGCGCATTATGATTAAACACCCCCAGCGGACGAATGGGTATGCCGTCTTCAAGGTACTGATAAACGGCGTTGGTGCTAATAGGCTGGCGTATACCCATGCTGTGCTGTTCATTGCCTAGGTCGTTCCAGATCACGCCGGGTATACGGTTAATGATTTCACCCACTGATTTCGCTTTATCGGCTTCCCATGCCCTGCGTGGCACTTTGCCAATGGATACCGGCGTTTGCGCCAAGGGCGTTTGTGTGCGTGAGCCACTCACCACCACGGTTTGCAGCGTGGCCTCTGGGGCTTCTTGAGTGGGTTCGGTGCTTTGTGCCCAGGCGCGTGGTGCAGCTAGCAGGGCAGGAATAAATAGGGCAGCGATAGCCACCGCCCCTGAATGACGTTGAAATACGAGCATGTTCTGACTTTCATAAAAAATATAAGAAAAAAATAAGTCAGAACACCATCGGAGGGCCGCAAGCAGGCATGGGTGGGCCTGTGCTCAGCCGCGGCAAAACCACACTGCTTTGTACCCATACAGAGCGTTCATCGCTCAGGTTGGTAGGCAAACCTAGCATGCCCGCTGGTGGTGGCAAGGCTGGCGCGTGATGTACACACAATGGGCAATCCCATACCGTAGGCACGCTAGAGCCCGCATCCTCCTCTGCCACCCATTTCATACCCCCCATAGCCGAACACACCCACTGCCCGCGGGTATCGTGGCGCTCGGTACGCGCATAGGCCAAGCCGGATAAAACCGTCAGCAGCGCATAAATCACGATCATCATGGTCGCGATGAAACGCCCATGACGCTGAAAATACTGAATAGGGTACCCGCAATGGGCGCTCAATATAGCCATAACCCATCTATTTTGCCAGAACACACCCTGCAGGAGTACAAAATCATGATTCAAAGCCCCGAGTTTGGTACACAATGCTAGACATACCATCACCCAGCAGGAGTTGTTATGTATCGCGTGGTTTTCAATCAAAAAGGGGGCGTGGGTAAATCCACCATCACCACAAATTTGGCTGCCATCAGCGCACACAAGGGCTTGCGTACCCTTGTCATTGATTTAGATGCCCAAGCCAATTCAACGCACTATTTATTGGGCAATCAAGCTGAAATTCCCAGTAACGCAGGCGTTGCAGGCTTTTTTGAACAAACCCTCAATTTCACGCTCAAAGAGCAGGGTGTTGAATCCTATGTGCTGAACACCCCTTTTGAAGGCCTGGATGTTATGCCCGCTTCACCCATGCTGCATGAGTTGCATAGCAAGCTGGAATCGCGTTATAAAATTTACAAGCTGCGCAAGGCCCTTGAAGCTCTAGGCGATACCTATGATCGCATCTGGATCGATACCCCACCCTCCTTAAACTTCTACAGCCGCAGCGCCTTGATAGCCGCCCATGGCTGCTTGATCCCCTTTGATTGCGATGACTTTTCGCGCCGCGCTTTGTATAGCCTTATCCAAGAAATCGACGATTTGCGCGCCGATCACAACCCCGAATTGCAAATCCAAGGCATTGTGGTTAATCAATTTCAGCCGCGCGCCCGTTTGCCCGCTGAATTGGTGCAAGCCCTACACGATGAAGGCTTGCCTGTATTGCAGCCGTATTTGAGCAGCTCAGTTAAAGTGCGTGAATCACACCAACTCTCTCGTCCCTTGGTACATTTAGATGCCCGCCACAAGCTCACCGCCGAGTACACGGAATTATTTTTATCACTACCCGGCGAGCAAACCAAGGTGAAAGATAAAGAACCCCGCCGCGCAAAGGCCGCTTGATCATCGCCTACAGCCCATACACGACTAGGCTACTGGGCTGATCAAGTGGGGCCACTTCTCAGTTTTTAGGCCCCATTCCTGCTGAATGTAGTGGGCGCGGCTAAGCAATTCATCCAGCGACGATAACGGCACGCCGCGGGTGGCGATCAGTATGGTATTGCCTTCGCGCGTGGCTTGTATGCGCCACACAAAGTCTGCACCAAAAGCTTGAATGATATGGGCCGCATTGCGCTCAAAACTCGCATGCCGCCCGAATAAATTCACCGACATCACGCCGCCCTCGCGCAGGCTATTAAAACACGCCCGATAAAATGCAGCGTCGTCATACACCGGACCGGCAGCCTCTTCATCATACAAATCCACTTGCAAAGCATCTATGGTGTTGACGTGCTCGGCTTGGCCTATCCAATCGGCGGCATCGGCACACACCACTTTAAGCCCCTCATCACGGGGCAATCGAAACCACTGATAATTGGCCTGTATCACCGCCTCATTGATTTCCACCACTGTGCATGCCCAGCCCAAACGCTGATGACAAAAGCGCGTCAGCGCCCCCGCGCCTAAACCCAGCTGTACCGCATGACCGACCTGCCCCAGGGGCATGGGCCGCCACAATAACCACATCATCATGCGCCGCACATAATCCAACTCAATCGCATGCGGACGCGCAATGCGCATCGCCCCTTGCACCCAAATAGAATCTAAATGCAAATAACGCACCCCATCTTGTTCCGATAAAGTCACGCAAGGCAATGATGAAGGCTGGGGTGTAGGAGATGATTTTGACATCCTGCTTATTGTAAAACGCCCCTTTACCCAAAAATGACATCTAGGGCATAGTCTAACTCTGCATAGAGCCCAAGGAAACTCCACACCCTTTTTGCGATAACGCTTAAAATAGCTACTTCACCAACTCTTGCACGCCCTTTGGTGGCGAATCGACCTGTGCGTTATCCTAAAAATTATGACGTTATTGTGATTGGCGGCGGACACGCTGGCACCGAGGCCGCTTTAGCTGCGGCACGCATGGGCTGCCAAACCCTGCTGCTGACCCATAGCCTTGAAACCCTCGGCCAAATGAGCTGCAACCCCAGCATTGGCGGCATAGGCAAAGGCCACCTCGTCAAAGAAATCGATGCGCTAGGCGGCGCCATGGCCGCAGCCACCGACGAAGCGGGCATACAATTTCGCATCCTCAATGCATCCAAAGGCCCTGCTGTGCGCGCCACTCGCGCCCAGGCCGACCGCGTACTCTATCGCGCCGCCATTCGCCGCCGCCTTGAAAACCAAGTCAACCTGGATTTGTTTCAACAATCCGTGGATGACCTCATCCTTCAAGGTGATCAAGTGGTGGGCGTGCTTACCCAAGCGGGCATTCATTTCAGCGCGCGCACGGTTGTGCTCACGGCGGGTACCTTTTTAGATGGCCGCGTTCATGTGGGCCTGAACAACTACAGCGCAGGCCGCGCCGGTGACCCACCCGCCATTGCACTTTCAGCCCGACTGAAGGAACTGCAACTCCCCCAAGGCCGTCTCAAAACCGGCACACCTCCGCGCATTGATGGGCGCAGTATTGATTTTAGCCGTTGCCAAGTACAGCCCGGTGATGGCATGCCTGATACACAAGGCCACACAGCCACACCCATGCCGGTGTTCAGCTTCATGGGCACTGCCACACAACACCCCCAACAACTCCCCTGCTGGATCACCCATACCAACGAACAAACCCATGCCATTATTCGCTCGGGCTTTGACCGCAGCCCCATGTTTACCGGCGTGATTGAAGGTGTGGGCCCACGCTATTGCCCCAGCATTGAAGACAAAATCAATCGCTTTGCGGACAAAAACGCGCACCAAATTTTTCTGGAGCCCGAAGGGCTAACCACCCATGAGTTTTACCCTAATGGCATTTCTACATCGCTACCATTTGACATTCAACTGGCAGCGGTGCGCAGCATAGTTGGCCTCGAAAACGCTCATATCGTACGCCCAGGCTATGCCATTGAGTATGACTACTACGACCCTCGCTCACTCAAAACCCATTTTGAATCGCGCGACATCCACGGCCTATTCCTAGCAGGGCAAATCAATGGCACCACCGGCTATGAAGAAGCCGCAGCCCAAGGCCTATATGCCGGCATCAATGCGGCACGTCAAGCTCAAGGCCAGACCCCCATCACCCTCAGGCGCGACCAAGCCTACCTTGGCGTACTGGTGGATGACCTCATCACCAAAGGCGTAACCGAACCCTACCGCATGTTCACCAGCCGCGCTGAATATCGCCTCCAATTGCGCGAAGACAACGCCGACGCTCGCCTCACTGAACTCGGCCGCAGCCTCGGCCTGGTAGACGATACCCGATGGGATGCATTCCAGCGCAAGCGCGATAGTGTTTCACGTGAAACACAACGCCTACGCTCACTCTGGATCAACCCACGCACGCTCTGTGCTGACGATGCCACCCCCCTGCTCGGCAAGCCACTAGAACATGAATACAGCCTGATTGACTTACTGCGCCGCCCGAACGTAGATTACAACCTCCTGAGCCAAGTCGCACGTGCTGCACAACCTAACAACCCCGCATTTCAAGCTGTTTCACGTGAAACACTACATCAAGAATTGGGCGCAACATTGGCGGATACCGTCATTGAGCAAGTAGAAATTGCCACCAAATACGCCGGCTATATCGATAAACAAACCGATGAAGTAGCGCGGGCCGCCCATTTTGAAAACCTGCGCTTACCCGACAGTTTAGACTACGCCGCTGTCAAAGCCCTGAGCTTTGAGGTGCGCCAAAAACTTGATCGGCACCGCCCCGAAACATTAGGCCAAGCCTCACGCATTTCTGGCGTAACACCAGCTGCTATTTCATTGTTATTGGTGCACCTGAAAAAAGGCCGATTCAAAGGCTTTGATCGCTCGCCCGATGATGACCAAGCTGATGCACCATCCCAGGCCGCTTAAGCACCTAAACCTACAAACACCCCCGCTGCCGCCTACCATGTCACGCCTTGATACCCTTGCACAAGCCGCAGCACAACTGGGCCTTGAATTGAGCATGCCCACCCTAACCCAACTGCTGCATCACCTTGATATGGTGGCACAGTGGGGACGCGTGTACAACCTCACCGCCGTGCTCGATAGCGCCGAGATGTTCACTCACCATCTACTCGATGCCCTCTCGCTGGTAGCACCGTTGCGTCAGCACCTCAATACCCTGACACCCACACACACAGCAACTCATGTACTGGATGTCGGCTCGGGTGCGGGGTTTCCTGGTGCAACGCTGGCCATCGCCTGCCCCGATATTCAAGTCACCTGTGTCGATGCCGTCGCAAAGAAAATCAGCTTTATCCGCCAAGTTGCCGCCGAGTTACGCCTGAATAACCTCAGCGCACACCATGGACGTATTGAATCACTGAAAGTGCAGCCCGCAAACGTCATCACCTGCCGCGCCTTTGCCAGCTTGGTTGACTTCGCTCAACTCACACACAAGCACCTCAGTGCCCACGGCATTTGGGTGGCCATGAAAGGCAAAGTGCCTGACGCAGAAATAGCGGAACTTCCGCCTACCGTCAATGTGTTTCACGTGGAACCATTGCACGTACCCCAACTAGAGGCGCAGCGTTGCTTAGTATGGATGAAACCTACCCCACCCACAGCAACACAAAGCAAGGCATAAAAATGACAAACACAACCTCAAACCGGCGCGTACGCATCAAGCAGGTGTTGTTGCTCAATCTGCTGACCAGCATCATGGCTGTATCATGCACCGCCAATCCTCTACCCCCGGCAACAGCAACCACACCCACCGCAGGGTCTTCCACAGATTCAATCGGCACCTCACCTTTAGCACCGATATTACCGATACCTCAACTCGAGGTGGCACCATACATGGGACTATGGTACCAAGTGGCCTACTACCCCAATCGCTTTCAAAAGCACTGCGTAGCCAACACCACCGCCACTTATCTCCAGATACAAGGCTCCTCGACCATCGAAGTTTTGAACCAATGTCAGCGCGCAGATGGCAGCTGGGACAGGGCACTAGGTGAGGCCCGAGCGGTAGCAGGTGTGTCTAAAATTGAAACGCTCGGCAGTGGCACAGGCATGAGCCCACAGTGGCTGCGTCCGGCCCAATTGCAGGTGAGCTTTTTACCACGGTGGCTGCGCTGGGCCGGTATTGGCTGGGGTGCGTATTGGGTGATTGACTATGCTGCCGATGGCCACTATGCGGTGGTCAGCGAGCCCAAGCGACAATACCTGTGGATTTTGGCGCGCAGCCCAAAACTCAGCGCCAGCGATCGAACCACCGTCCATACTCAACTTCAAGCACTGGGCTTTGATTTACAGCGCTTGCAAGATCATCCCCACACCCCAAAAAAACCCACCTCAAACCCATAAAAACTGCCTTATCAGCCATGTTGGCAGCAATACCTGCAGGTACACTGTTAACCGTATCATCATTGAAGTAAAAAGCTTACCGCCATGCCACGTATTTTTTGTATTGCCAACCAAAAAGGGGGAGTGGGCAAAACCACCACCTGCGTTAATCTTGCTGCCGGACTAGCGAAAATCGAACAACGAGTATTGGTGGTTGACCTAGACCCCCAAGGCAATGCGAGCATGGGTTCCGGCATCGATAAGCGCACTCTAGCACAAGGTGTTTATGATGTTCTGCTAGAAACCTGCAGCATTGCTCAAGCGCGCCAGCGCAGCCAAAGCGGGGGATATGATGTGCTGGCGGCCAACCGCGAATTAGCCGGTGCTGAAGTGGAATTGGTGGGGCTTGAGCGCCGCAACACACGCTTGCGCGAAGCACTGGCTGCGGTGGCTGACGATTATGATTTTGTTCTGATTGATTGCCCACCCTCGCTGTCACTGCTCACACTCAACGGTTTGTGTAGCGCTTATGGGGTGATCGTGCCCATGCAATGTGAGTATTTTGCCCTAGAAGGCCTGACTGATTTGGTTAACACCATCAAGCAAGTACACGCCAACCTGAACCGTGATTTGCAACTGATCGGCTTACTCCGAGTAATGTTTGATCCACGCATTACTCTGCAACAACAGGTAGCCGAGCAACTCAAAAGCCACTTTGGGGATAAAGTATTCAATACGGTTATCCCACGCAATGTACGCCTGGCTGAGGCACCAAGCTACGGTCAGGCCGGCGTGGTATTTGACTCATCCTCGCGGGGTGCGCAAGCTTACATCAGCTTTGCGCAAGAATTACTGGAGCGCCTGCGTAAAGTCTAAGCCGTATCTGAAGCCAGTGTGGCCTCGAGTTCTTTACAATTCGGTGCGCAAACCGCTTGGGGCTTACCCAGTAAACGGCGGGTTTTGAGTTGGCTACGCTGGCGATGCTTGCCACACAAAAAGCACGACATGGTGGTGGAAGAAAAAGGCGAAGAGGTCTCGAAGGGTGAACCTGGGACTTTGCTTTTGTAACGCAGTCCGCTCTCAGCCAATTGGGTAGTAGGATTGTTGTTCGAAGCCATAACCGGCTATTATCCCATCAAACCAGCCTTTTTACCTAAATTTTTACAAGGGCTTTGCGTGCCGTAATAATTGAAAAACACAACATTAAAACGCCATCAAAGATAAAGGTTAAATCCTATGCTGCAAAACAGCCCACATACGGTACATTCATGATTTTCATATTCACAAAAGTGGCTGGATCGTTATGAATCATTCATCACCTTTGCTTCGAGCGGCATCTTTCCTACTCTGCGGTTCTTTGGCGTTAAGTTTAAGTGCTGTCAGCACCACCGCCTTAGCCAAAAATGAAACCGCAGCAGCACCGCCCGCTAAAGCCGCCTTGTCCGTTACCACCACCAAGGCAGTACATAGCAACATAGCCACGCCCTTGCTAGCTAATGGCAATATCATGGCCTGGCAAGAAGCCATTATTGGCACCGAACTGCAAAACTTACGCTTACAACAGGTGCTAGTCAATGTGGGCGATACCGTCACAAAGGGTCAAGTACTGGCAACCTTTGACCAAGAACTCATAACTGCGGAATTGGCTCAAAGCGAAGCCGCTGTCGCAGAAGCGCAGGCCATGCTCAATGAAGCGGCTGCCAATGCTCAGCGTGCTCGGGAATTGCAACCCAGTGGCATGATCAGCGTTCAGCAATCCAATCAATGGCTGACTGCAGAGCGCGCCGCACAAGCCCGCTTAGATGCGGCCAAAGCCGTACATAAAATCCAACAAGTTCGGCTGAGTAAAACACGTGTACTCGCTCCCGACCATGGTGTCATTTCCGCCAGACAAGCAACAGTAGGATCTGTCATTTCACCCGGTTCATCCACCATGGAGCTCTTCCGGATAATACGCCAAAGCCGACTTGAGTGGCGCGCTGAAGTAGCAGCTACCGAATTAGCGCTGGTACAAACAGGGCGCAAGGTAAAGTTGAATGTCGTCGGTTTAACCACACCCATTACCGGCACCGTGCGTCAGATAGCACCTAGTGTCGATGCAGCCACACGCAATGCCCTGGTGTATGTTGATGTGCCCAGCACACCCGGACTGAAAGCGGGTATGTTTGCACGAGGCGAATTTGAAACCACCGCAACCAGTGCACTCAGCGTACCGCAAAGTGCCGTGTTGCTGCGTGATGGATTTAGTTATGTGTTTACCATTACTGCCAACAACAAAGTGCGCCAGAAAAAAATCCAAGTTGGCCGACGAAGTGGCTTGCGTATAGAAGTCACGCAAGGTTTGGATGAAAACGCTGCGATTGTGGCTTCTGGTGTGGGATTTCTTGCCGATGGCGATACCGTGCGTATTGTTCCGGCCACCACGCAACCTTAACCCAGCGGAGCCCCACCCATGAACGTTTCTGCTTGGTGCATACGCAACCCCATACCATCGATTCTGTTTTTTGTCATGTTTACATTAGCGGGCTTGCTCGGCTTTAAGAACATGAAAATCCAGCAGTTCCCCGATATCGACTTGCCCACCATCATCATCACGGCCACCTTGCCTGGCACCGCACCCGCACAAATGGAAACCGAAGTGGCGCGCAAAATTGAAAATGCCGTAGCCCCACTGACTGGGGTGAAAAACATCTACACCAAAGTACAAGATAGTGTGGCTTTGGTGACGGTGGAATTTCGCTTAGAAAAACCCATCCAAGAAGGCTTGGATGAAGTGCGTAGTGCCGTAGCGCGGGTCCGCGCCGATTTACCCTCTGACTTGCGCGACCCAGTGATTAATAAACTGGACCTAGCCGGCGCCCCTATACTCACATACACCATTGCATCCTCGCGCATGGATGATGAAGCCCTTTCTTGGTTTGTCGACCAAGACATAACCAAAGCACTGTTGGCGATACGAGGGGTGGGTGCGGTTAATCGCATCGGTGGTGTGTCGCGTGAAGTGCGTATTGAACTTGACCCCGCGCGTATGTTGGCCTTAGGCATTAGTGCGGCAGACATCAGTCGCCAGTTACGTGCCGTGCAATCTGATGCGCCTGGCGGCCGTGCCGATGTGGGTGGTATCGAACAAAATACCCGCACTATTGCAACGGTGGGCAGCGCAGAAGAGCTGGCGCAACTGGAACTGAGCTTGCCGAATGATAAATTCGGTCGACGTGTGCGCTTAGATCAAATTGCCCGAATCTATGACACCACCGCCGAGATTCGATCCGCCGCTTTGATCAACGGCCAACCGGCTGTTGCTTTTGAAATTCAACGCAGCCGTGGTTCTGGTGAAACCGAAGTCGCTCAAAGTGTCCGCAGCGTGCTGGCTAAAATACAAAAGCAGCATCCGGATATTCAACTCACCGAAGCCTTTAATTTTGTTCAGCCCACCCAAGAAAACTTTGAAGGCAGTATGTATTTATTGCTGGAAGGGGCCCTACTGGCGGTGTTAGTGGTGTGGTTTTTTCTGCGCGATTGGCGCGCCACCCTCATTGCAGCCACCGCATTACCCCTATCCATCATTCCTGCCTTTGCCATTCTGTATTACTTATTGGGTTTTAGTTTGAATGTGGTGACCTTGCTCAGCATGAGCCTGGTGGTGGGAATTTTGGTGGATGATGCCATTGTGGAAATTGAAAACATCATGCGTCACTTGCGCATGGGCAAAACACCCTATCAAGCCGCCATGGAAGCTGCCGATGAAATCGGACTCGCGGTGATTGCTACCACCTTCACCTTGATTGCAGTGTTTTTACCCACGGCTTTTATGTCTGGAGTACCGGGTAAATTCTTTGTGCAATTTGGCTGGACTGCTGCCATTGCCGTGTTTTATTCCTTGGTCGTCGCTCGTATGCTCACGCCCATGATGGCTGCATATTTACTCAAACCACCGCGGCAAGGTAGCACCCATGACGACAACCCCCGCTGGTTAACGCGCTACACTCAGTGGGTAACCTGGTGTTTGAAACACCGCCTATTAACCACCTTAGGCACTATTGCTTTCTTTGTCGGAAGTTTTGCCCTGATACCATTTCTAGGAACAGGCTTTTTACCCCCTGACGACATCAATCAAACCCAAGTTACCCTGAATTTGCCGCCGGGTAGCACTTACGCTCAAACCCTCGCCGCGGCCGAGCAAGCGCGTGGGCGCATTCAAAACCACCCCCATGTGAAGCAAATTTATACTGCTATTGGTGCGGGCAGTTCCGGGGCGGATATGTTTACCCCGGGGGCGGGCGTGCCTGAAATTACCCGCGCTACCCTAACTCTGAATTTAACGCACCGCACTGAACGCCGCGGACTCAAAAAACAAGCCATCGAAAGCGAATTACGCCAGGCCCTAGCCGAAGTACCCGGAGTTCGCATCAAAGTGGGCTTGGGCTCTAGTGCTGAAAAATACATACTGGTTCTGGCGGGGGCTGATGGCAACGCCTTGGCTCAACATGCCGCCATAGTAGAGCAAGAATTGCGGACCATCCCTGGTGTGGGTGCTGTCACCAGCACATCCAGCCTAGTACGTCCTGAGCTCATCGTTCGGCCTGATTGGGCTCGGGCTGCTGATTTAGGGGTAACGACGCAGGCGATTGCGCAAACCTTGCGTGTCGCCACATCGGGTGATTATGATCAAGCCTTACCTAAACTCAACCTCAGCCAACGGCAAGTACCGATCGTGGTGAAACTACCGCCTGAGGCCCGTACCGATTTGGCTTTGCTATCGCGCTTACCTGTGCCCAGCCCGAAAGGGCCGGTGATGCTGGGTAATGTGGCATCCTTAGAGCTGGGTAGCGGCCCCGCCACCATTGATCGCTTTAACCGCCAGCGCAATGTTAATTTTGAAATTGAACTTAACCAACAACCGCTAGGCGTGGTGAAAAATGCCGCATTAGCACTACCCAGCTTACAACAACTGCCGCCTGGCATCATTCAAACCGAAGTCGGAGATGCCGAGGCCATGGCTGAACTCTTCGCCAGCTTTGGTTTGGCCATGCTCACAGGGGTGTTATGTATTTACATGGTATTGATATTGCTGTTCAAAGGGTTTGTTCAACCATTCACGATTTTAGGGGCCTTGGTTTTATCCATACCCGGAGCTTTTTTGGCCTTGTTTCTCACACGAACCCCCATTTCTATGCCCAGCATGATAGGCATCATCATGCTCATGGGTATCGCCACGAAAAACTCTATTTTATTGATTGATTACATCATCATTGCTCGTCAAGAGCACGGACTTAGCCGCTTTCAAGCCGTGGTAGATGCCTGCTTCAAACGCGCACGCCCCATCATCATGACCACCATCGCCATGGCAGCGGGGATGTTACCCATCGCCATGGGTTGGGGTACCGATCCGAGTTTTCGCTCGCCCATGGCCATCGTTGTCATAGGTGGCCTCATCACCAGTACATTCCTGAGCCTGTTGGTGATACCGGTACTTTATACCTATGTGGATGATGCCCTGAGCTGGGTCAAGCGGCTATGGCATAAGACACATCCCCTAGTTGCCACGTAGGAGTTCTTTTGAACTCGCCCATACACCTGTCCCGCCGCCTGTGTTTACAAACCCTAGCGGCTCTCCCCCTAGCCCATAGCTGGGGGGCCCCGTGGTTCATCCGTCATGCCATGGCGGAAAGTAGCCCAACTTGTTTTTCCCTGGGTATCGCTTCGGGTGAGCCTACGCATCAATCCGTGGTGCTATGGACACGACTCACTGGCGACGAACTCCCACCCCGCGTAGAAGTGCAATGGGAGCTGGCGAGCGACGAAGCTTTTAGCCGCATCGTCGCCAAAGGAAATGACTGGGCCGAGAGCACTTGGGGGCATAGCATCCACATCGAAGTCGATCAACTCAAGCCGGCACAGCCCTATTGGTACCGATTTCACGCCTTAGGACAACAATCTGCCACAGGCCTAACCCGAACCACACCCACACCCGATAGCCCCGCCAAACTGCGTTTTATCGTAGCGAGTTGCCAACGCTGGGATCACGGCCACTTTGCGGCATGGCGGCATGCCGTCACCACTCAACCCGATTTGGTATTATTCTTGGGGGATTATATTTATGAAGGCGCCTCCCCACCCGATCGCCTGCGCCTACACGAAGGCGGACACACTCGCACCCTAGAGCAATATCGCAACCGCTACGCCCAATATAAATCAGACCCTGCGTTGCAAGCAGCGCATGCCATGGCACCTTGGTTGGTCATCTGGGATGATCACGAAGTCGAAAATGATTATGCCGGGCTGCAAGGACAATTTTTACAAAAAGGTTTTGCCGAGCAGCGTGCCGCAGCCTACCAAGCTTACTGGGAAAATATGCCCTTACCTTTGTCGATGAGGCCTGATTTAAATCCCCGCGGAGCCTCCATGCGTATATATCGATACCTAGATTGGGGACGTTTAGCCCGCATTCAATTACTTGATACGCGCCAGTACCGCGACCCCCAAGCCTGCCCACGCATTGGCAAAGGCGGCACCAATACCGTGACACTGGCCGATTGCCCTGATTTAACTAAAGATGATCGCAGTTTCTTAGGCCGTGAACAAGAACGCTGGCTATATGACAACTGGAAATCAGCGTCGAATGTCAAACGCCCCTGGAATTTGATGGCGCAACAAACTCTGATGAGCCGCTGGAGTTGGACTGACCCCAGCACCGGATCGGCAGGAACCTATTGGACCGATGGTTGGGATGGCTATATGGCCGGGCGCCAGCGTCTATTACAAGGACTGAAGGATAGCAAAGTGCAAGGCGCCATCGTGTTAGGCGGAGACATCCATGCGCACTATGTATCCAACTTACATCTTAATTTTGATGAACCCCATAAGCCCGCCATAGCCACCGAATTCTGTGGTACATCGATTGCCAGTCAGGGTATGTCGAATTTGCGCGTTCAAGCGGCAATGCCTTATAACCCTCATGTGCAATACTCACGCAGCGATCGCCGTGGTTATATGTCATTCGAACTTGATGCTCAATCGCTGAAAGCCAAGTTGTGGGGGGTTAAAAATGCGCGCAACCCTCATAGCAAGACCGAGGAGTTGGCTGAATTTATCGTCGAAGCTGGAAAGCCTGGAGCCATAACAAACTAAACTCCAAGCCATGCTTCTCAACCCACAAGGCTAAACATCAATATTTGCAGCTCTGAGCGCATTCGATTCTATAAAGTTCCTTCTCGGCTCCACCTCATCACCCATGAGCATAGTGAACACTTTATCAGCCTCAATCGCATCTTCAATTTGTACTTTCAATAAGCGCCGAACATTCGGGTCCATGGTGGTTTCCCATAGCTGTTCTGGGTTCATTTCACCCAAACCTTTGTAACGCTGACGACTCACGGCATTTTCAGCCTGCTCCATCAACCAAGCCATGGCTGCTCTAAAATTATTGACCTGGTGTTCTTTTTGTTTTTCACCCTCACCGCGCTTGACAACAGCATCATCTGTAAGTAAACCTTGGAACATAGCGCCAGCCTGTTCCAGAATTTCATAATCAGCGCCGTGTAAAAAATCAGCAGTAATGGTGCTAACTTTTAAGTTTCCATGAAAGCGTCGTCCTATACGCAATACCGGTTTATCGGTACGCTCATCCAGATCCGCCTTTACAACGGCCTCGTCTAGCGCGGCTTGAAGGGCCTGAGCACATTCTTGAGCTTGCTCGAAAGTATCGAGACGCAGCTTTAAACCATTACTCATGGCACGTAAGGCCTCTACATCCATCCAAACAGATAAACGCTCAATCACGCCACTGGCCAACACATACTGGCGCGCCAATGCTTCGAGTGCTGCTCCCTCAATCACAGGCGCACCGGCGCCCGGGTCAATCGATGCACCTTCTATGGCCACCTTTAGTAAAAAAGCATCCAGCTCAGCGCCATCTTTGAGATATTGCTCGTGTTTGCCATGCTTCACCTTGTACAAAGGCGGCTGGGCAATATAGATGTGACCTTGTTCAACCAAATCTCGCATATTACGGAAAAAGAATGTGAGTAGCAAAGTCCGAATATGCGCGCCATCCACATCCGCATCAGTCATGACAATCACGCGATGATAGCGTAATTTCTCAATATTAAAATCATCGTTTCCAATACCTGTACCCAAAGCCGTGATCAAAGTCAGAATAGCATCGCTGGATAATAATTTTTCATAACGTGCTTTTTCCACGTTCAAAATTTTACCGCGCAAAGGCAAAATAGCCTGGAATTTACGGTCGCGCCCTTGTTTAGCACTGCCTCCAGCAGAGTCCCCCTCAACAATGTAAATTTCACATAAAGACGGATCTTTTTCTTGGCAATCAGCCAACTTACCCGGCAAACCCAAACCATCTAAAACACCCTTACGGCGCGTAATTTCACGGGCTTTTCGCGCCGCCTCGCGGGCGCGGGCGGCTTCAACAATTTTCGCGCAAACTGCCTTGGCATCATGCGGGTTTTCCAGCAACCAATCGCCCAATAAACGCCCCACAATATCTTCAACTGGAGCGCGCACCTCTGAACTCACCAATTTATCTTTGGTTTGACTCGAAAATTTAGGCTCAGGCACCTTCACACTCACCACACAAGCCAAGCCCTCACGCATATCATCGCCGCTGACTTCCACCTTGGCTTTTTTCGCCAATTCATTGTCCTCAATGTATTTATTGATCACGCGGGTCATCGCGGCACGTAAACCCGTTAAATGTGTTCCACCATCACGCTGTGGAATGTTATTGGTAAAACATAAAACCGATTCACTATAACCATCATTCCATTGCATCGCCACCTCAGCACTGATTTGCGTACCTTGCTCGCTGAGTTTGTCGCCTTGTGCATGAAAAATATTAGTATGCAGTGTTTTCTTACCTTGATTAATAAACTCGACAAAGCCTTTTACACCGCCGGCGTAGGCAAAATTATCTTCACGTTGGTGGCGTTCATCCACCAAACGGATTTTCACGCCATTGTTCAGAAATGACAGTTCACGCAAACGCTTGGCCAGCACGTCGTAATGAAAATCCACGTGCGTGAAAATTTCTTCATCAGGTAAAAAATGCACTTCGGTGCCACGTTTATCGGTAGCCCCTAAAAGCTTCATGGGGCTCACCTCAAAACCATCTCGCATTTCTAACTGAGGCTCTTGCGGTATACCCTTTCTGAACTCAATAAAGTGCGTTTGATGCTCACGTCTCACAGTCAGACGCAACCATTTACTCAAAGCATTCACGCAGCTCACACCCACCCCGTGTAAACCGCCTGAAACCTTATAACTATTTTGGTTGAACTTACCACCTGCATGCAATTCGGTTAGGGCAATTTCAGCGGCACTGCGCTTAGGCTCGTGCTTATCATCCATTTTCACGCCCGTAGGGATACCACGACCATTATCAATCACCGAGATCGAATTATCGGAATGAATGGTCACCAAAATATCATCACAATACCCCGCTAAAGCTTCGTCGATAGAGTTATCCACCACCTCAAACACCAAGTGGTGCAAGCCCGTACCGTCGGAAGTATCCCCAATGTACATACCTGGGCGTTTACGAACCGCCTCAAGGCCCTCCAAAATTTGAATACTACCCTCACCATAGCCAACATCTGAGCTGCTGGGTATGGTCTGTAGAGCAGTGGCTAAATCTGGGGTTGCTGCGTTGTTCTCACTCATAAAATACTTTCTTTACCTTGAAAATTAGCCACGCATGGGCATCACCACATACTTGAAATCAGTGTGGTTGGGTATGGTGAACAAGACACCCGCATTGGAATCCTGGAAACCCATCTCTATGCTGTTTTGTGTCATCCCTGAAAATGCATCGAGTAAATAGCTGACATTGAAACCCAATTCAATTTTGGGTCCACCATAATCAATTTCCTGCTCCTCTGTCGCTTCTTCCTGTTCATCATTCACGGCATCTAACTTCATCAAACCGGGCTCTAGCATCACCCGCACACACTTGAATTTCTCTGCAGTCAAAATAGCTGCCCGCTGCAAACTGGCCAAAAGGCTCAACCTATCGAGAACCACTGTATTTGCATAACTTGCGGGCAAAACGCGGTTGTAGTCAGGGAACTTACCCTCAATCAACTTACTCACAAATTCCATATTGGAAAATTCAAATCGCGCCTGATTAGGAGAAAAACTCAAACGGATGGTTTCATCTTCGCTTTCGTCTTTACTGTCTTTGAGTAAACGCTGCAACTCTAACACTGTTTTCCGCGGCAGTATCACTTGTTGCTTAGGTAGATCACCCTCTAATGCAACTTGAGCATAAGCCATACGGTGGCCATCAGTAGCAACCATTTTCAACCAAGTCCCGTCTGTTTCCAGGAGAACGCCATTCAAGTAATACCGAATGTCATTTACCGCCATAGCAAATTGAACCTGCTGTATAAGATTTTTAAACGTTTTCTGCAATACCGTGAGGGTCGGACCAAAATCCTTGGCTTCTTCGATAAGAGGGAAATCTTCTGCGGATAAGGTTTGAAGGGTGAACCGACTTTTACCACCCTTGACCACCACTTTTTGGCTTTGGATACTAAAGGTAATCATTTGCTCGGATGGCAAAGTACGCAAAATATCGGTTAATTTGCGCGTGTTCACGGTAGTGCGCATAGGCTCATCCTCACCGCCTAATGCCAAACGTGTAAGGAGTTGTAATTCTTTATCCGAAGAAATTAGTTCAGTTAACTCGCCCGATTTACGGATCAGTACATTAGCCAAGATAGGAATGGTATGCCGTTTTTCAACAATCCCAGAAACCGATTGCAGGGCATTAAAAATTTGGAGTTGTGGCGCTTGAATGATGTTCATATAAACATTCTTTCTCTTTGGTAGGATTAGTAGAGGCGAATTTATTTGGGGATAAGTCAGAAATGATGATTTTAAACAGTCAGTTAGGTGTTTAAAAAAGATGTGAACGCATCGTTGTTTAAGTTCGGGATGAAGTCATAACAAAAGTTCAGATTTTAGAGTCCTTGTGGATAGAACGAAGGTTATTCCATGGCTATCGACAACTTCTCCACACCCTCATCGTACCTGCTTTAGCCTTTGAGAGTTTGTTCGAGTATGTGCAATTTTTGATTCAACTCGGTATCTTTTTGGCGATCACTGGCAATTTTCCGAACGGCGTGCATCACTGTGGTGTGGTCGCGTCCTCCAAAGCTATCGCCAATTTCCGGAAAGCTCTTTTGTGTCATTTCTTTGGCGAGGTACATCGCTATTTGACGAGGGAAAGCAATCGAGGCCGGGCGCTTTTTCGAATACATATCCGCTACTTTGATTTTGAAGTAGTCGGCTACGGTTTTTTGGATATTTTCAACTGAAATTTGACGATTCTGGATGGATAGTAAGTCTTTTAACGCCTCGCGCGCTAGGGTAATGCTGATGTCTTTGTGCGAGAACCGTGCATAGGCCAATACCTTGCGTAGGGCACCCTCTAATTCACGAACATTCGCGCGAACATTCTTAGCAATGAAAAAGGCCACATCTTCCGGCATGGTGGTGCCTTCGGCCAATGATTTGCGAATCAAGATGGCCACACGCATTTCTAATTCAGGCGGCTCAATGGCAACCGTTAAGCCCGCATCAAGCCGACTGGTTAATCGTTCATCAATATCAACCAAACCTTTGGGGTAGGTGTCGCTGGTCATGATGATGTGGGCTTTTTTCGCCAGTAAGGCTTCAAAGGTATTGAAAAATTCTTGCTGTGTTCTTTCTTTACCGGCAAAGAACTGAACATCATCAATCAAAAGCAAATCGAGCGAATGGTATTTGTTTTTGAGCTCATCGAAGGTTTTGCGCTGATAGTTTTTGACGACATCAGAGATGAATTGTTCGGCGTGCAAATATAAAATGCGCGCATGCGGTTTATCTTGCAAAAGTGCATTGCCCACGGCATGAATTAAATGCGTTTTACCTAAGCCCACCCCACCATAGATAAAAAGTGGATTGTAGGAAACACCCGGCGCACCAGCCACGTGCAGCGCAGCGGTACGCGCCATTTGATTAGATCGGCCAGCAACCAAAGAATCAAAAGTGAGGGCCACATTGAGTTTGTGGGTGCTTTTAGAGCCATTGATAGCGGATGAAGGAAAAGCGGAGGCCGGTGCCGACGTGGCTGTCGCTGATAAACCCGATGGCAGACTTTCTGCGATCGATGCCGGTTGTTGAGGCACTACGCTAGCATGAAAAGCAGGACTGGGGATGGGTTTAGTTGTGCCGATGGTGAGATCAAAACGCACGGGTTTTTGTGTAAGTTCAGCCAGGGTTTGTTCGATGCGTGAAGCATATTGAGAACGTATCCAATCCAGTTTAAAACGATTGGGCACTTGAAGATTGACCTTGATACCTGCACTGGGGTCATCAAACACATCGGCCGGTGCCAATGGGCGCAACCAAGTATTAAATTGTTGTTCAGGAATATCCGCTGCTAAACGTTCAAGGCAGCGCTGCCATAGTTCGGTCATGTTGTGGAAAAGTCGTTGGTTAGGCAAGCCATTTTAAGGAAAAATGGCGTTTTTAAACTCAGGTTATCCACAGAAAAAAAGTAAAAATTTCTTGACAACAGACTTGTTTTCTGTCAACAGCCATACTATTTTTGTAGCTATTGAATGTCTGGAAAGGGCTGAGCGGGGCTGAAAAGAGCTGAAAAAGAAAGGAAAAAAGTTTGACCGAAGTCTATTTTTTTGGTTTAATAGAGGGTTAATCCCGATAAATAACTTTTTTTCACAAGGCATCAAGATGAAACGTACTTATCAACCTTCTAAAACCCGTCGCGCTCGCACCCATGGCTTTTTGGTGCGTATGAAAACTCGAGGTGGGCGTGCTGTAATCAATGCGCGCAGAGCCAAAGGCCGTAAGCGTTTGGCGGTTTAACTGCGGCTTTTTTGTTTCACCCTTGGCCCTGAATCAGCAGTAAGAGAACTTTTTGCTGCCATCATTAGACCAACAAGCTGATAAACCGCTAGTAAATGCAGCTCTGAAAATCCCAGGACTGAATTACTATAGCATTCAAAGCTCCAAAGTTTTTCAGCGCGTTTTGGCGTTGCGCCCTTGTGTCACAACGCGCTATTTTGCCATTCATTTTTTACCTGACCCTATTTGCAGCAGGAATGAGTTGCAAAACGCCCCTGAAGCAGAGTTATCCACGCTCGATCTCAACTATCACGCCAAGTCTGTGGATAACATTGTTGATGGGATTGGGTATAAGCCTGGAGTTATTTCGCAATTACAAGCTTGTCAGTTGTATTTGGGTTTGGTGGTGCCTAAACGGTTTGCTCGAAGGGCTGTTACTCGTAGCTTGATTAAAAGACAAATTCGAGCGACTTTTCAAGCCTACATTCAATCTTCTGGGTTGAACCAATCGGGGCATGGCTCCGGAGCATGGGTGGTGCGTATGCGGGCAGGTTTTGACCTACAGCAGTATCCGAGTGCAGCATCCTCGGCTCTGCGTGCTCGGTTAAGAGCTGAATTGCAGAATTTATTTCAGTCTCTGGTTTAGCCACTCATGAAACTTCAGCCATGGTCATGGTTATGGGTGTCGGGTTTAAAGGCCCCTATTTATTTGTACCGTTGGTTTATCAGCCCTCTATTGAGTACAAATTGTCGTTTTATGCCCAGCTGTTCAGCTTATGCCCTGGAAGCCATAGATAAGCACGGATCTCGGCGCGGTTTGGTTTTGTCGGCAAAGCGGCTCATGCGTTGTCATCCTGGTTGCCCTGGTGGCTATGATCCCGTTCCTGAAGTCACAGGTTCTTCTTTATCCTCAAACAAGTCAACATCATGAATGAAATACGACGTACCCTTTTGTGGGTGGTTTTTACCCTTTCGCTACTTTTGTTGTGGGATTCATGGCAGCGCCATAACGGACAACCCTCACTATTAGGTGTACCCACACCTTCTGCGAGTGTAGCTGGTACTAAAGATGTGAGCGTAAGCCAAGCTGTACCCGCTGCCAGTACCGCCTTGAGCACTGGCACCAGTGTGGTACCTGCGGCTATGCCTCAGGCGCAGGCTTCTGAATTGGTAACCATTACTACCGATGTGGTGAAAGCCACTTTCTCAACACAAGGCGGTGATTTACAAAAGCTAGAACTTTTGGCTTACCAGGACAATCAAAATCATGAACAAAATGTGGTGTTATTTGACCGCAGTGCCGAGCGCGTTTATTTGGCGCAAACCGGTTTAATCACGCAGCAGCCGAGTGTGAGCTTGCCGAACCATTTTACTCACTTGCGTTTGGTTGACGGTACCCGCACCTTAGCTGACGGCCATGATACCTTGCAAATTCGCTTTGAAACGCCGGAAGAAAACCCCATTCAATGGGCGAAAACCTATACTTTCACAAGGGGTCAATACACCATTGCAGTGAATCATGAAGTGCTGAACCGTGGTAATACGTTGTTACAGCCTCAGTTGTATTTACAGTTGGTGCGTGATGGTAATCCGCCCCCAGGAGAATCGAGCTTTTACTTCACCTTCACGGGACCGGCTATGTATACCGATGTCAAGAAGTTTCAGAAGCTTGATTTCAAGAAAATTGAAAAGGGTCAGGCCGAGCATCAAAACAAAGCCGACGACGGTTGGATAGCCATGATTCAGCATTATTTTGCCTCTGCTTGGATAGTGCCTGCATCACAGCCGCGTGAATTCCGTACCACTAAGGTCAGTGATAATTTATATGCTATTGCCACCGTATTTTCTTTGGGTGATCTAGCCCCTGGCGCGAGTGCTCAACATGAAGCCATTTTGTTTGCGGGCCCGCAGGAGGAAAATAAACTCGCTGCATTAGCCCCAGGCTTAGAGCTGGTGAAAGACTACGGTTGGTTTACGATGCTGGCTAAACCTTTGTTTTGGTTGCTATCCAAGCTTTACGAGTGGATAGGCAATTGGGGTTGGTCGATTGTGTTATTGGTGGTGTTGCTTAAAGCGGCTTTTTTCAGTTTAAATGCGCGCGCTTATCGCAGCATGGCCAAGATGAAAACCGTGACCCCACGTATCATGGAAATGCGTGAGCGCCTAAAAGACAACCCGCGCCAAATGCAGCAAGAAATGATGCGTATTTACCGCGAAGAAAAGGTGAATCCCTTGGGGGGCTGTTTGCCAATGTTGGTGCAAATGCCTTTTTTTATTGCGCTGTACTGGGTATTATTGTCAAGCGTAGAAATGCGCAATGCGCCATGGTTGGGTTGGATTACCGATTTATCAGCCCATGACCCCTATTATATTTTGCCCTTGCTCATGACGATATCGACCCTGTTCCAAACCTGGTTGAACCCCGCACCGGCTGATCCTTTGCAAGCTAAGATGATGTGGATTATGCCCTTAGTCTTTTCATTCATGTTCTTCTTCTTCCCGGCGGGATTGGTGCTGTACTGGTTGACCAATAACTTGCTATCGATTGCGCAGCAGTGGGTCATCAATCGGCAAATGGGTGTGCTCAAATAAGCGGGCATGATGTTGGCGGCTGAGCCGATCATAGCCATAGCTACCGCACCTGGCCGTGGTGCGGTGGGCATCGTTCGGGTATCTGGTGCGCAGTTGCAGACACTGATATTGGCAGTTTGCGGCCAAATGCTCACGCCCAGAGTGGCGACATTGCTCAATTTTCTGGGTGCTGACCATGAAATCATTGATCGAGGTTTGGCCTTGTATTTTCCGGCCCCTCACTCCTACACCGGTGAAGATGTCTTAGAGCTGCAAGCCCATGGTGGGCCAGTGGTGCTTCAGATATTGCTTGAGCGCTGTTTACATGCTTTACCAGGGGCGCGTTTAGCCCGCCCGGGCGAGTTTACTGAGCGCGCCTTTTTGAACGACAAAATGGATTTGGCGCAGGCTGAGGCCGTGAGTGATTTGATTGATGCCAGCACTACCACAGCAGCCCGCTCCGCGGCGCGATCACTACAGGGGGCGTTTTCAAAGGAAATTCAAACACTGGCTGAGCAAATATTGCATTTGCGTATGTTGGTAGAGGCTACCTTGGACTTCCCCGAGGAAGACATCGACTTTCTACAGCGTGCTGATGCCCAAGGGCAGTTAAACCGCTTGTGCGCACAGTTAGCGCGCGTGCTGTTGCAAACCCGTCAAGGGGTGTTGTTACGTGAAGGTTTGCGCGTGGTGATTGTTGGCCAGCCCAACGTAGGAAAAAGCTCTTTATTGAACGCATTGGCGGGCCAGGATGTAGCGATTGTGACACCCATCGCAGGTACTACACGTGACCGAATTGAGCAAACCTTGCATCTACAAGGTGTACCCTTGCATGTCGTGGATACGGCGGGCCTACGCCATACGGCGCAGGCCAGTGACGAAGTGGAACGCATTGGTATTCAGCGCAGTTGGCAAGCCATTGCACAAGCCGATGCTTTGTTATGGGTGCGTGATTTAGCGCGTGCTGAACAAGTCCAAGTTATGGCCGATGATGCCGAGATTTGGCAATCTATTCAAACATCGTATTTAGCCCATGCGGGGGCGCACTGCCGTGTACTGGAATTGCATAACAAATGCGATGCCGATGATGGGGCAAGTGCGCGGCACCTAGTACCCTTGGCGCAAAATGCACAGGTATTGCGCTTGTCGGCCAAAACGGGCGAGGGGCTGGAGGCCTTGCGTGCAGGGCTATTGCAGGCGGTGGGTTGGCAAGCATTACCCGAGGGTGTTTTTATTGCGCGTACGCGCCACACACAAGCGCTAGAGTGCTGCCGCGGCCATTTGGCACGGGCGCAGAAATGTTTATTGGCAGCGTGCGCGCCCTTAGATATTTTGGCTGAGGAGTTGCGCCTGGCACATCAAGCCTTAGGGGAAATTACGGGTCAGGTATCGGCCGATGAATTGCTGGGTGAGATTTTCAGTTCTTTTTGTATAGGAAAGTAAGGCTGTGTCTAAGGTGTTACAATCAAACATGAATTCGGGGTGTAGCTTAGCCTGGTAGAGCGCTACGTTCGGGACGTAGAGGCCGGAGGTTCGAATCCTCTCACCCCGACCAGTTAAGTATTACTAGCCGAGTAGTAATTTTTTGCCGGCCCAATTCACATTATCACCCTTTAAGTCCACCCTTCCACCTTGTAGAGTAAATTCTGCAGAGGCCGATTTGAGTGTTAGTTCTTTTTCTGCCACAAGCATAATTTGCTTTGATTTTAATTCAATCAAATCTTTTTGCAGAGATATCACTGTATCTTTTAATACTTTTAAATCCATTTGTAATTCTGACATGACTAACGAAGAAATTTCGTTACTTTTGTCGGCGGGATTTTTGGGATTACCAAAACACTTGGCAGAGATGGTATCAGGCGTTAAAGATAAACTGGTTTGCCAAGTTTCATAATTATGCTTAACACCCGAGCCCAGCACCAGCGCTTTGCTTCCGAAAAGTTCTAATCCATCCACACCATTTTTAATCTCTCCGTTTTTAATCAGGCCCTCACCACCTAAAATACCAAAGAAAGAGTTCATTGACTTTGTTGTGGCTGTATCTGGCGCAGGTTCGGGTTTGGAGGGAATGGCATGCTTCCAGCACTTGGTAATATCCTTTGCGCCTTTAACGCCGAAAACATTGTCATTAATTGTATCTGAATCGGAGGGAATGGTATCAACATTTCCTCCGAGCGCCTCTTCAGCTAGAGGAGTAGTCTTTGACCAATCGTAACCGGATGTTTCTGCGTTGGATTCACGGGTACCAGGATTTTTAGCACCCACAAAAATAAACTGAGGGCTTGCCATGACGAGTTTAGCTTCATCATCGCCATTAATTTCAGGCTTTTCAGTAAGATCAAGACCATCGTAGGTTTTATTTTTTTCTTTGGATATAGCCTGCGGCCGGACCTCGATTAATACATGAGGTGAATTCCAAGTTAAGGATGGATTTTGGAAGTCCTCATCGGACATAGCTCCGTTGCCACTCTTATATCTAGAAAATTTCATATCGATGTATTTTCCATCGCCGACATAAACTTTTTTATCTAAATAATCGGTTTGTACGGCTTCTAATCGAAGAACGCCACCAAATCGCTTCCAAACTTGGGAGCGAGGTTTTGTTTTATCGCGATTTTGGTCACGATTATCGGGAGAAAAAAGATCATAAGGAATTAATTTCGCTGCAACTGAGGCTGCAATTGGTTCGCTGGTTGGGTTTTTAAAGGGTTCATCGGTTGTATTCTTTTGCTTGATATACGTTTCTAATGTTGTATGATCATCTGCGAAAGAGTCTAATTTTGACAATGCGTGGTCATTCTTACGCAATTTAAACAGAAGAAGATCTTGAAGAACTAGTGTTTTTTTAATAGAACTAAGACCCGTAGACTCATAGGTATACCCAGTATCTGCAGAAACTGCAGCTAGCGCTCGCGCCTTACTGGGGGAGTCAATTTTATAATTTAGAGGAGGTCTTTCACAGCGATAATAATAAAGCGCTTCGCTGGCTACGCTTTCTGTGAGCGTTTCATTGGCAATAAAGCGACGTGAATTATTGATATACGTATCGGTTCCGCCAAAATGACAGTAAGTATTACCTCCTATGTTGAAAGTACGAAGCGTTTTGGCATAGAAATTATATCGAGCCTGGGCGGAATCGTTCAAACTGACACGAAGAGGAAGTTTACCGGCTTTAAAATCTTCATGTGAAACAGGCTTTTCATCGAATTGTTTAATCTGAGAACGGTTGACTCCGATGGACGATGACATGGCCGGAACTTCCAGCATCATGTTCAATTTTTGCAGATTAGGACCCATCATTAACCAATGCGGAGGAATTGACTCTGAATCTTCATGCTGCTTAAAGACTTTGATGAATTCATCATTGTGGATGGGTAGTGATGCCCATTCAAACTTTTTATCAATTATGGCCCCGAAAAACCTCGATGGACGTTTAGCTATACGAGCTGTGTTGTTAGTGTGTGAGTAAGAAAACAGATCACTTATTTGACTAAAGAAATTTATTAGCATGGGATATCACGTTTAAAAAAACCTCAGCACCAAATGTTGTGGCTTTTGCTTGATGAATGTCAAGCTTCACTTTAGGATATGCCTGAGCCTCCTCATTATGGGGTTAACCCTGTCTTTAAAGATAAAAAGATAACGATTTAATAATTATTTGAGTATTATTGTTTTATTTGTAGTTTGTAAATTGAACTCATTAGAGTTCAACCCTAATCGCTGACAAATTTGGATAGTGAGCTCGGCCTGGTTCATGGTGTAGAAATGCAGGGCTGGCACTTCAGCACAGCGCAATTGATCGCATAAATCGGTGATCACATCTAAGCCAAAAGCCTGAATGCTAGCGGTGTCATCGCCAAAACTTTGTAAGCGTAGGCGTATCCAGCGCGGGATTTCCGTGCCGCAATTATCAGCAAAGCGGATAATGCCACTGGCATTACTAATGGGCATGATGCCGGGCACAATAGGTACATCTACACCTAAAGCCGCCGCTTCATCTACAAAGCGGAAATAGGCATCGCTGTTAAAAAACATTTGCGTGATGGCTGAATTGGCACCCGCCTTGATTTTCGTGGCAAATGCTTGCAAGTCTTCTTGCGGGCTGCGCGCTTGCGGGTGCATTTCTGGGTAGGCCCCAACTTCAATGTGGAAATAAGAGCCGGTTTCGGCGCGAATAAATGCCACTAAATCGCTGGCATAGCGAAATTCGCCTCCTAAACCATAGCCGCTGGGTAGGTCGCCGCGCAGTGCCACAATACGGCGGATATCCGCTTGCTGAAACCCCTGCAGCTGCGCTCGAATAGAGTCTCGGCTGGCTCCGATACAGCTGAAGTGTGGCGCAGCGTCATGCCCTTCAGCCAAAATGGCTTGTACGGTGTGTAGGGTACCCTCTTGGGTAGAGCCCCCCGCCCCATAGGTGACCGAACAAAATTGCGGTTGCAAGGCATATAACTGTTGCCGCACGTGCGCAAGCTTGATCACCCCTTCGGCGGTTTTGGGTGGAAAAAATTCCAAGCTCACGGGTAGTCGGGTATTGGCAAGGGAGGGCATAGGCAAGTACCAAAAATGGGGTTGCAACGGCAGGAGAATGGTTTACGTTTAATAACGATAGGTTGATGCCTTGTAAGGGCCTTCCTTGGATACACCGATGTAGGCGGCTTGCTCATCGGTAAGTTCAGTGAGCATGGCACCGACCTTTTTCAAATGTAGGCGTGCTACTTTTTCATCGAGATGCTTGGGTAAAACATACACTTTGCCTGGGGTGTAGTGTTCACTTTTCGTGAAAAGTTCAATCTGAGCAATGGTTTGATTGGCAAACGATGAGCTCATGACAAAGCTAGGATGGCCCGTGGCGCAACCCAAATTCACTAAACGCCCTTTGGCCAATAGAGTGATGCGTTTGCCATCCGGAAACACCACGTGATCCACCTGAGGCTTGATTTCATCCCATTGCAAATGCGCCAAACTGGCCACATCAATTTCATTGTCAAAGTGGCCGATGTTGCAAACGATGGCTTCGTTTTTCATGGCAGCCATGTGCTCAAAGCGGATGACATTTTTGTTGCCCGTGGCGGTGACAAAAATGTCGGCTTTGTCGGCGGCGTATTCCATGGTAACTACCTTATAGCCTTCCATCGCCGCTTGCAGGGCATTGATGGGATCAATTTCAGTGACCCACACTTGGGCAGATAAGGCCCGTAAAGCCTGTGCGCTGCCCTTGCCTACATCGCCATAACCGGCTACCACTGCCACTTTGCCTGCGACCATCACATCAGTGGCGCGTTTGATGGCATCGACCAAGCTTTCGCGGCAACCGTAAAGGTTGTCAAATTTGCTTTTGGTCACAGAGTCATTGACGTTGATGGCGCGGAATTGGAGTTGCCCTTTGGCGCTCATTTCGTTCAAACGCAATACGCCCGTGGTGGTTTCTTCGGTGACACCGATAATTTGCGCTGCCTTTCGCGTGTACCATGTTGGGTCTAGCCGAAGTTTGGCGGCAATGGCTTGGTACAAATGGGTTTCTTCTTCGCTGTTCGGGTTGGTAAGAACAGAAGGGTCTTTTTCGGCGCGTTGGCCTAGGTGCATGAGTAGCGTGGCATCACCACCATCATCCAAAATCATGTTGGGGCCTTCATGCGGGGTGCCTGCTGCACCAAATTCAAAGATGCGGTGGGTGTATTCCCAATAATCGGCCAAAGTTTCGCCTTTGTAGGCAAAAACTGGCACCCCGTTGACTGCTAATGCCGCTGCTGCATGGTCTTGAGTAGAGAAAATATTGCATGATGCCCAGCGCACCTGTGCGCCCAGAGCTTGTAGGGTTTCAATCAGCACGGCGGTTTGGATGGTCATGTGCAATGAGCCCGCAATGCGCGCACCTTTGAGCGGCTGGGTTTGACGAAACTCTTCTCGAATAGCCATCAAGCCAGGCATTTCAGTTTCGGCAATACGGATTTCTTTACGGCCCCAATCGGCTAAGGATAAATCGGCCACATGAAAGTCAGGGTGGGCAAGGGGTTTAATAACAGCAGACATGAATAGGCTCCTAGAAAGTTGAATCCTGCGGTGTCGTTGCGTATTGTATCCCGCCAGTGCCCACTGCCAGTCTGTTATCATGGGTACTCAAATTATTCACGTCGATGCCATGAGCCAACTTGCAATATTGCACTACCCCGATCCGCGCTTACACACAGTGGCCCAACCCATTTCCACCGTCGATGAGCGCATACGCCAATTGGCCGATGACATGCTTGAAACCATGTACACCGCGGAAGGCGTGGGTTTGGCCGCAACGCAAGTGAATGTGCATGAGCGCCTGTTTGTGATGGATACATCCGAAACACGCGATCAACCCTATGTTTTTATCAACCCGGAAATCATCGAACGCAGCACCGAAATGAAATTGGGTGATGAAGGGTGTTTATCGGTGCCTGATGTGCGCGATAAGGTCAATCGCCATGTGTGGGTAACGGTGCGCGCACTTGATCGACATGGCAAAACCTTCGACCTTCAAACCCAAGGTTTAGCTGCCATTTGCATTCAACATGAAATGGATCACTTGTTAGGTAAGGTATTTGTGGAATATTTAAGCCTACTCAAACGCGATCGCATCAAGGCCAAAATACTCAAACGCAACCGTTCGGCTTGATCGCAAAGAATGCCTGAGCCCACTGCCCCATATTGATGACCGATTCATTGAACCAACCCTTGCGCCTCGCCTTTGCCGGCACACCTGAATTTGCGGCTCAAGCGCTGGATGCGACTTTGGCTGCTGGCTATGAAGTGGCCATGGTTTTTACTCAGCCCGATCGCCCTGCTGGGCGGGGGATGGCGCTACAGGCTTCTGCCGTCAAAAAACGCGCGCTGGCGGCGAATATTCCCGTATATCAACCGCGTAGCTTGCGCCTGGATGGCCGCTACGCCGATGATGCCATGGCGGCGCAAGCGGCTATGCGTGCGGTTCAGATGGATGTGATGATTGTGGCGGCCTATGGCTTGATTTTGCCGGCTTGGGTGCTGCAATGGCCGCGCTTAGGTTGCATCAATATTCATGCTTCGCTGTTGCCACGCTGGCGCGGGGCCGCACCTATTCATCGGGCCATCGAGGCGGGGGATAGCCAAACCGGTATTTGCATGATGCAGATGGATGAAGGCTTAGATACGGGCGGCATTTTGCGCCAACAAGCCATTCCCATTCATGCCCACCATACCACCGCCAGCTTGCATGATGAACTGGCGGTGTTGGGCGGGCAATTGTTATTGAGCACCCTAGCAGATTTGGCGCAAGGGCCTGTCATCGCTCAAGCGCAAGCCAGCGAAGGGGTGTGCTATGCGCACAAAATTGAGAAGTCAGAAAGTGCTATTGATTGGACACTCCCCGCCGAGGTGATTGCACGCCGCATACGTGCGTTCGATCCCTTCCCAGGTGCTAGTTGCAGTGATGGGGTTGAAACGCTCAAAGTATGGGCGGCAGATGTGGTGCCTGAACCGACCGGAGCCCCCCCAGGCACGTGGTTGACTTCAGAGCGGTATCCGCTGTTGGTGACGTGTGGTCAGGGGGCTTTGCATGTGAAAGTGGTGCAACGCCCAGGAGGTAAGCGCATTTCTGCGGCGGCTTTTGTGGCTGGGCTTGGCCCACACCACCCCCTGTGGCAGCGCGGTGAATAGTCGCGGTTTAGGCTTTTTCCGCCAATAATTTTTCGACTTGTGAGCGAAATGCGGCAAAGTCAGGCGGGCCCACATAACGCTTTACGATACGGCCCTGTTTGTCTAATAAAAAATGCGTGGGCGTGATTTTCACATCACCAAAAGCCCGCGCTATGGTTCCTTGGTTATCAATGGCCACTGCAAAGGGCAGTTGGCGTTGCTGCGTAAAATTGACCACATAAGCCGGCGGGTCATAGCTCATGGCCACTGCCAAGGTTTCATAACCCTGAGCATGAAAGCGTTGATGGGTTTGCACCATCTCGGGCATTTCAGCGACACAACTGGCACAACTGGTGGCCCAAAAATTCACTAATACCACTTTGCCGCGCCAGTCGGATAACTGCCCCGAACTTCCATCCAGTCGGACAAAGACTGTATCGGGTGCCAATTCACGCGGGGCACAGCCGATTAAAGCCCCAGATAAACCGCCACCCATGCCTGCTAAACCTAGACGAAGCAGGCTGCGGCGGCTGAAGGTGGGTTCATGATGATGAAATGGAAGCATATAACACCTGTCGGTCATTTTGGCGGAATGTTTGGTTATTATCCCTCTTGTGGCCCCATCGGGTGGGGCTTAATCTTCATTGCCCACTTATGTCCTCTGGATTTATTCATATTCGCGGTGCACGCCAGCACAATCTTAAAAACCTGGATCTTGACATCCGCACCGGCGAACTCACCGTAGTCACCGGCCCCAGTGGTGCAGGCAAAAGCAGTTTAGTATTTGATACGCTATATGCTGAAGGGCAACGCCGCTATGTAGAAACCTTCAGTGCCTATGCGCGCCAGTTTCTAGACCGCATGGATCGACCTGCCGTGGACAAAGTAGAAGGTGTACCGCCAGCGATTGCGATTGATCAAATCAATCCCGTGCGCACGAGCCGCTCTACCGTGGGTACCATGACCGAGCTGAATGATCACCTCAAGTTGCTGTTTGCCCGAGCCGCCCATTTGTATGATCAAGACACCGCTTTAGCCGTAACCGCCGATACACCCGCCAGTATTTATGCTGATTTGCTGGCCAAAGCTGCACAGTATTATGACCCGCGCCTGATTCTGACATTTACCGCCAAACTACCCGCAGACATCAGCGCCGATGAACAAAGCCAATGGCTGGCGGCCAGTGGCTATACCCGCGTTCAAAGCGAAAGAATCGAAGATTCGCTCAAAATTTTAGACGTGGTGGCCGATCGTATTCGCATGGGCTCGGCCGAACGTATACGCGTGATCGAGGCGATTGAAGCAGCTTTGCAGCGAGGCAGTGGGCAGCTAAAAGTGTTTGCGCTGATATCGGAACAAGAAACGCAGGTTTGGCCCTATGCCTTGGGTTTGCATTGCCCCCAAAGTGGTTTGAGCTATGCGGCACCACAGCCTGGCTTGTTCAGTTTTAATTCTCCTATGGGTGCGTGCCCGCATTGCCGTGGTTTTGGCCGAGTGATCGGCGTAGATTGGGGCTTGGTGATTCCGGATGGCCGCAAAACCTTGCGCAATGGCGCTATCAAAACCCTGCAAACTCCCGCTTGGGCCGATAACCAACAAGACTTGATGGACCATGCGGGCAAGGCTGGCATTCCCCGAGATACGCCTTGGCAGGAACTGCCCCCCGCACAACAACACTGGGTGCTAGAAGGCGACCCCAACTGGAGTGGCCATTGGAATCGCCAATGGTATGGCATACGCCGGTTTTTTGAGTATCTCGAAAGTAAAAGCTACAAAATGCACATTCGGGTTTTGCTGTCAAAATACCGCAGCTATACCCATTGCCCCCAGTGCGGCGGCGCACGCTTGCAAACGCAGTCACTGCTTTGGCGTATGGGCAGCAAAGCCCAAGCCGATGCGGTACTGCCACCTGATCAGCGCTTTTTGCCTCGCGGTGTGCGCTGGACTAAAGGGCAGTTAATGGCGCTCGATGGGCTGAGTTTGTTTGATTTGATGAGCCTGCCCATTGCGCGTTTGCATACCTTCTTCCAAGGGTTGGACCTCGGTAGCGCTGAGCTGAATGATGCCTTGGATATGCTGCTGCATGAAATTCGGCATCGCTTGAATTATTTGTGTGATGTGGGTTTGGGCTATCTCACGCTTGATCGGCAAAGCCGCACCCTTTCGGGTGGAGAGGTCCAGCGCATCAATCTCACCACTGCACTGGGTACCTCGCTGGTGAATACGCTGTTTGTGCTGGATGAACCCAGCATTGGCCTGCATCCGCGCGATATGAACCGTATAACCCAAGCCATGCAACGCCTGCGCGATGCCGGCAACACCTTGGTGGTGGTCGAGCATGATCCGGCCATTATGGTGGCCGCTGATCGTTTGATTGATATGGGGCCCGGGCCAGGCGTGCAGGGCGGACAGATTGTGTTTGATGGTACGCCCGCTCAGGCAAAGCATGCCGACACTTTAACCGGTGCCTATTTGGGTGGGCGCAAGCGCATTGCCTTGGGGCTGAGCCGTGCGGTTGAAAACCATACGCCCAAGCTGATATTGCAGGGCGCACGGGCGCACAATTTACAAAACCTTACCGTCACCTTTCCTCTGCAACGCTTGGTCACCATCACCGGCGTATCGGGCTCGGGTAAGAGCACTTTGGTGCAAGATGTGCTCTACCCTGCACTGACAAGGCATTTTGGCAAAGCCACGGAATCTCCGGGTGAACACGATGCGTTGTTAGGTGCAGAAACGCTGGCCGATGCGATGTTTGTGGATCAAAGCCCGATTGGAAAAACCGCCCGTTCCAACCCCGTGAGTTACATGGGCGCCTTTGATGAAATTCGTCCCTTATTTGCGGCAACACCCCTAGCGCATGAGCGCGACTATGCGGCGGGTATGTTCAGCTTCAATACGGGGCATGGACGTTGCTCCAGCTGCGGTGGATCAGGCTTTGAGCACGTGGAAATGCAATTTTTGTCGGATGTGTATTTGCGCTGCCCCGATTGTTTAGGCCAGCGCTATCGGCCGGAAGTTTTAGAAGTCAAACTGTTGCGCGCGGGTAGAGCGCTATCTGTGGCCGAGGTGTTGGATTTAACGGTAAGCGAAGCCTGTGAGTTTTTTAAGCATGATGGCACAGTGCGGGCTCGCCTACAACCTTTGCTGGATGTGGGCTTGGATTATTTGCGCTTGGGCCAACCCGTACCCACCCTATCCGGCGGTGAGGCACAGCGTTTGAAATTGGCGGCATTTCTGGCCCAGGCGGCGCTGACACCTACGCAACGCCTGGCGCGTAAGGGCATTTTGTTTTTAATGGATGAGCCTACCACCGGCTTACACTTTGAGGATATTGCCAAACTGATGAAGGCCCTGCGCCAATTGCTACAAGCGGGCCATTCCATCATTTTGATTGAACATAACCTTGATGTGATCCGCGCTTCGGATTGGTTGATCGACCTTGGGCCGGAAGGCGGCGAAGGCGGCGGCCAATTGGTGTGTGAGGGCTCGCCGGATGAAGTGGCTAGGCACCCTGATTCCCATACGGCAATAGCCTTGCGCGAAGCGGGGCACGAGGCCATGCACGTGGCACAAAGCACGGCATCCTATCGCAACCGCACTGAACCCTACCCCGATGTGATTTCGATCATTTCTGCACATGAGCATAATTTGCAGGGCTTATCCGTGGATATACCCCGTGGACAATTCAATGTGATCACGGGGGTGAGTGGTTCGGGAAAATCAACCTTGGCCTTTGATATTTTGTTCAATGAAGGACAGCGTCGCTATCTGGAAAGCCTCAATGCCTATGCTCGCAGCATGGTGCAACCCGCAGGCCGCCCCGATGTGGATGCGGTATTGGGTATTCCGCCCACGGTGGCTATAGAACAAAGGCAATCTCGTGGCGGGCAAAAAAGTACCGTCGCCACCATGACAGAAGTCTGGCATTTTCTGCGCTTGCTGTGGGTGAAGTTAGGCGTACAGCATTGTGTACGCGATGACACCCCCGTGCAAGCACAAAGTGAGCACAGTATTGCCGCGCAGTTATTGCACGCCTATCGCGACCAACATGTGGGCCTATTGGCGCCCTTGGTGATTCAACGCAAAGGCGTGTATAACGATCTGGCCAAATGGGCCAAGGCCAGGGGCCATACGCACTTGCGAGTCAATGGTGAATTTGTGCCCACCGAGCCCTGGCCTGCGCTTGATCGCTATCATGAACACACGATTGAATTACCAGTGGCCGATGTGGTGCTCCAGCCTGAAAACGAAGCCATGCTGCGCCAGTTCATTCAACGAACGGTCCAGTTAGGCAAAGGTGTGGTGCACGTATTGGCGCCTTTGGATGGGCTCGCACATGCCATGGCGCGGGGCCTGAGCACGCAGGGCATAGGCCGCATCAGCGTGTTTTCTACTGAACGCGCCTGCCCCACCTGCGGCACCAGTTACGCTGAGCCTGATCCGCGCTGGTTCAGCTTTAACAGTGCGCAAGGCTGGTGTGGCCATTGCTGCGGCACGGGGCTGGCACTGACGAAGGCACAGCGCGAAGCCTATACCGAACAACCCTTGCACAGCAATCAGCAGCAAGAAAAAACCTTTGTCCCGCCCGAGCCTGATTGGGAAGAAATGGAACAAAGCCCATGCCCTGAATGTCAGGGCACACGCTTGAACCCCGCTGCGCGTGCCGTGCGCTTACAGCACCAATCGATTACCCAAGTTGCGCAGTGGTCGGTGGCACAGGCAAAGGATTGGATCATACAACTGAACTTGCAGGGGCGGCAAGCGGATATTGGCCGTGATGTGGTGAGTGAAATTCAGCACCGATTGGCATTTTTAGAAGAAGTCGGCTTGGGTTACTTAACCCTAGACCGAGCGGCCCCAACGCTGAGTGGGGGGGAAGCACAGCGAATTCGGCTAGCAGCCCAACTGGGCAGCCATTTGCAAGGTGTTTGCTATGTGCTCGATGAACCCACCATCGGTTTGCATCCACGTGATAATCAAATTTTACTGGGTGCGCTCAAGCGCTTGGGGGAACGAGGCAATACCTTGGTGGTGGTTGAGCACGATGAAGAAACCATACGCCATGCCGATCACATCATTGACATTGGGCCCGGTGCGGGTAGCCGTGGTGGGCGAGTGGTGGCGCAAGGCACCGTAGCGCAAATTTCGGCTGTGCCCGATTCACTCACGGGCCAATGCCTAGCGCACCCCATGCAGCATCCCATGCGGCCCCGCCGAAACATCAACGCTACGGAGCCCGCATTGCAGGTGCGCAGTGCCTACGAACACAACTTAAAACACGTAGATGCGGCTATTCCCTTGCATCGGCTGGTGTGCGTAACGGGCGTTTCAGGCAGTGGCAAAAGCACATTGGCACGCGATGTAATTTTGAGCAATGTACAAAATGCCTTGGCGCACAAAGCTCATAAAGGTCACGACGGGTCAGGCGGCTTGCTCTGGCAAGGATGTTCAGGTTTGGAGGGATGGAGCCTCATTGACAGGGTGCTTGAGGTCGATCAAACCCCGATTGGCAAAACGCCGCGATCGTGTGCGGCTACCTACATTGGCTTTTGGGATGTCATCCGCCAACTATTTGCGCAAACGCTAG
>JAUMCS010000032.1:0-2695 GCA_032122355.1 Burkholderiaceae bacterium | reverse complement strand
GCTGCTGCGCTGCGTCATGCTGTGTCTTCGTTCTATACCAAATCCGATATAAGCGTTTACTGGAATCCGGCACAAGAAAAAGCCGGAATGTATGTGCGGCCAGAGTTCAACGAAGAAGAGTTTGAGCAGGGTAAGGTTTTGCTGGCTGACAAGGTCGGTGCTGACCACGTTCATCCAGAGCCTTTGACCGGTTATGACTTGCAAGACTGGTGGGTAAAGGTAGCGTATTCACCGACATTGCGACGTATTGGCGAAGTTCTGCAATTCTTTCCGTCCAAAGATATTCCCGGTTTCGGTGGTCGGCCTGTTGCCGCTGCCGTTGCCAGCGGTTTACTTGGCGCAGGTATGGGCTATGGCACAGGTTTCTTGACAGAACAGCTGTTGCCGCCCTGGGCTAAGACCAAAGGCACGCTGCGTAAACGATTGGCTTTGTTGGGCGGATTGACTGGCGGCGCGTTAGGCTCAGTGCCGGGGTTGATCAATCTGTCACAAGGTCGCGAGTTCAACGATCCGATGATTCTCAGCGGTACGCCAGAGGACGGCTGGGAGCGACATACGCCGAGCGAGCGATACAAGGATGCTGTTGATAATTTCTTGATTCGCAGAACTTTTGACAACTACCCACAACCTTACATTTGGTCGTTACCGCAAGCTTCTTCGCAGTACACGCCAATCATCAGAACCGACGCTCTTGGCGACATGATGCAAAATTACGGGGCCGATCCTCAATTGACAGCAATGACAATGGGATCAATTTACGGTGCCAATCAGATGCCTGACCCCACAGCTACGCCAGGTAATGTTACTCCGCATCAGACTGGCCTATTTGGTATGATGATGGGCGCTGCTGGCGGCGGGCTAAAAGGGTATATCACAGGCAGAGCGGTTGGTATGGGTCTTGGTCTTTTAACCGGCATGCCAGTAGGCACACAAGAAAATCTAGGAAGAACCGGCGCGGCAATCGGTGTTGTCAATGCGCTGGTGCCACGGCTTTTTAGCTGAAAGGAATGCCATGGGACTTTACGACAATATTCGCAAAACCATCGATTCGATCATCGACCATTACAAGGACACCGTGTCTGACGGTTCTTTGACTTTTAGCGAAGTCGGTTCTTTGGCTTTCAACGCGGCTTCTTCTTTCGTCAAGCTCGTTGAATCCATGAGTCGAGGCGACGGTGATGATAAAAAAGCTTTGGTATTGGCCGCAATCAGCAAGTTTTACGATATAGTGATCGCGCCGATCGACATCAAAATGATTCCAGACCCGCTGGAGTTTATGGCCGATCAAGCTATCAAGGGTGTGCTACTTGCAACGACAAATGCCTCAATTGATGCGATAGTGAATGTGTTCAATAAGATGGGATGGACAACCGCGCAACCTGAGGGCGGTCCGGAGAAACTTGAGTTCCCCACGATCTTCTAAAATCCGGAATTGAAAGGCAAGCTGATGACAGTGATACTTGGCAACAATGACGTTGTTTTCTTCGGGCCTCGCGCAAACCCAAAGGCTGTTCGTTGGTGGGCAGATCGAGGACAGTTGCATTGGGAAGACAGCAGAGACAACGGTTATGGCGTTGTTTCAGTGCGTGAATTCCTGCTGAGGTTGCAGGGAATAAGCGATATGCTGTCCAATGGACGTAAGAAAGACAACGAAGGCTTCATGCACGCAGATGAAGTTGAAAGGCACATGCGATTTATTGAGCAAGCATTGGAGCTTGTGAAAAAGGCAAAAGACCAAGGAATACCGCAAGACCCTGAAGTTCGACGACACAAGGCTATGGATTTGCCGGTTACCGTGGTAATGCCATCTAGTTTGACAAGTTCTTTTGATGAGTTGGCGGCGAAACCTACTTGATCTGGAGGTTGCCATGTTAGATAAGCTTTTGTTTTTTGGGCTGGGGCTGATTGTTGGTTGGAATGTCCTACCTCAACCGACTTGGGTAAAAAACCTTTATGAAAAGGTTGTCAGCAAAGTCAAAAGCTTTGTGACGCCGAAAAGCGAATAACGGAGACAGCCATGCAACCGCATGAGGCGTTCAAACTTGGTTTTTTGTCTCGCTGCGTGGAAGAAGGTCTTTCTCCCGAGCAAATAAATGGCCTGGCCAAGAGTGCTGCTGAGTTTCTCGGCAAGAAAGCGTTTGTTCGCGAAGCTATTGGACAAGTTACCGGTACGGTGAAAGACACCGCTGATGCCGGTAAGAGTGTTGTCGAATTCGGCAAGAGCATGTGGCCACTGGCGGCACTTGCCGTCGGTGTTCCTGCTGGTGCTGGTGCTTTGACTGCTTACTTACAGAATGCTGCAACTGACGTTGATGCTACTGACGTCGAAGAGGCGAAGCAGCAGGAATTGATGGACACGTATCGTCGCATGACCGACCAGCTTGGACGTAAGAAGCAGCTGCGTGATTACAAGCAACAAAGGAAACGAACTGGGCAGGTATTCCTGTAAGAAAGAGATGCTATGTCAAACAGCTTGGTGAAATTCACCAGCCGCAAGGATGGCAACGGCAGAGGACAGTTATTCTGGGACAGGGCGGACATTGATGGTCTGCCCTTCCGAGGTCAACAAGCACCGCTTCTTCGTGGCGAAGAGTTCGATGAGCGGGTTGTTCGTGTTGCTGACCCAAAGAACGGCACGTTTTATACCGGTGATCCGGAAGAAAACGCTGCCTACCTGAAGGTCATGGATGGCGTT
>JAUMCS010000031.1:33224-35143 GCA_032122355.1 Burkholderiaceae bacterium | reverse complement strand
TGAGTGTGTCCGATATTCGGCAGCGTTTATTTACACCGTCAGAACAGCTGCCTACAGGAGTGAAACGACTGCCAATCAAAGGTTTGCACGCCAACAAAAGTCCCATGGTAATGCGGCCATTAAAGCTGATTTCGCCCGAGGTGGCTGAACGCCTAAATATCGATTTACAACAGCAATTGCAATACGCACAATCCGCTCGTTTGCACCAGGACGCCCTGAGGAACTTGCCATGGGCTCAGATATATCAGCGCGATGCTTCCTTGACTCGAGATGTGGATCAAGATTTATATGGTGGGTTTATCTCGCGTGAAGATAGGCGGGTCTTAGATCGGATACGGCAATTTCAGGCCGAAGATTGGTCGCGACCTTTGCCTTATTTAGAAGATTCACGCTTGACCACCTTAGTTCAGCGATATCAAGCTCGTCACTGGTTACCCACACTCAGTGCAGATGGGCGCGAGCAATGGCTAACTCATTTGAGGGCGCGATTGCATGATGGGCATGCGGGGTATTTATCCCTAGCGCAATTTGCTCATCAAATCGATGAATTGGGGGATCAGGCCACGGAATTGGGTGATGAGAGACAACAGACAATTTTGGAAAATTTACTGGCCTGGGCGGAGTGGTTGGAATCACAATTGGATGCCTAAGGGGTGCTCTTGGTATTCCCCCCAATACTTTTGATCGCTCCTGAGTGCTACGCTCAGTCACGCAGTTAAGTTTTAGAAAGTAGTTGTTATGGTTTTCAACCTAGAGCAGTTTGAGTATTTGGCTTATAACCGTCAGCACGAACCGGCGGCAAGAATGCTGATTCAGTTATTGGGTTTATTAGATTCGAGTTACGGTGATCCTACCGCTTTCTATCAAGCTAAACCTTTGACGGCAATTGCCGAGGGCTTGCAAGAAAATCATATTTTGAATAGAACAGTGTCGGCAATATCATGCTTATTGGCCGATAAAAATTTTCAATTCTCACCTGAAATTCAGGGGCAGTTATTTGCTTTCCAGCGCTGGTTGGCAACTATTTTTGGCGCATCTGATTTTATAAACGCTGATCATGTGCTGCGTGCCATTAACCTTTCGATAGGCGGCACAACCATTCCATTGCAATTGCGACCGAAAGATTTGCAAAAATTCTGTCTGTTGTATGTGCCTGATTCAGAAATACCGATTCAGCTAGATGAACTATTTGCCGCCAATCCGGATTTGGCCATTGCTTTGGCCATGGCATTGATTTCTCCACGTTTTCTGGGCTCGCAACAAGCGCACGCTAAGCGGGAAGTGCTGTTGCCTTGGTTGACATTGCATCTGCCTAAAGCCGAGCATTTTGACAAACTGCCTATTGGCATCTTGCATGATGTTTATATGCATTGCAGTTATGCAGATAGACCCGATAAGCACGATGTGAAGGGCGCTATCAATACCTGTTTGAGGCACTGGTTATCGTTCAATGGATTGATCGATAGGGGAGTCAAAGCTGAAGTTCCAGCCTATGGAGCTAAACCGGTGATGCTGGTGGTGATGGAGTGGTTTAATGTGGGGCATTCGATTTACCGAACGCACTCGAGAACATTGGAGGCAGCCAGGCAACATTTTCATGTTATTGGTATGGGTTTGGGTAGTTCAGTGGATGCTGCTGGCAGAGCCGTATTTGATGAATTCATTGAAATTCAAGGCAAAGGCGTTCTTGAACATTTAAGGCAAATACGGGGTGTTGCAGAGAAGCGCAATGCACAGGTTTTTTATATGCCCAGTGTGGGTATGTTTCCCATCACCCTTTATTTGGCTTGTTTGCGTTTGGCCCCCGTGATGGCTATGGCTTTAGGTCATCCGGCAACCACCCGTTCGCCCGTGATGGATTATGTCGTGGTGGAAGAGGATTACGTGGGCGACCCCGCTTGCTTTAGTGAAGAGCTGCT
>JAUMCS010000031.1:5612-33214 GCA_032122355.1 Burkholderiaceae bacterium | reverse complement strand
ATTGCTGCCGAGTGATGGTATGCCTTACCGTCCATCGGGTTTGGCTGCGCCAGAGGCTAAACCCATGATCATTCGCGAAAATCCTCGTGAAATTCATATTTGTGTGGCTGCTTCTGTGATGAAAATCAATCCCGGCTTTCTCAAAGCTTGCAGTGCCATTGCTCAGCGTAGTTCCATTCCAGTGAAGTTTCATTTTTTAGTAGGGCAAGCTATAGGGTTGGTTTATAAGCAAGTTGCTCGTGTGGTGCATAGTTTCTTGCGGGATAATGCCATCGTCTATCGACACACCCCTTATGCCGGTTATATGGAAATCGTGCGCGGCTGCGATATGTTTATTAACCCTTTCCCATTCGGTAACACCAATGGCATCATTGACTGTATTACCGCTGGCCTGGTCGGTGTGTGTAAATCCGGCCGTGAAGTCAATGAGCACATTGATGAGGGATTATTCAAACGGTTTGAGTTACCTGATTGGCTGATAACTCGAGATACTGAGTCATATATACAAGCTAGTTTGCGTCTTATTCAAGAGCACGACTTGCGCAATACGCTGCGTCAGCAATTCACGGGGGCAGACAAAGTGGGCCGTATTTTTCAGGGGCGTCCTGAAATCATGGGGCAGAAGTTTATGGATGCGTTGCGCAAAAAAATTCACTAACCAACTTCAAGCCAAGTCCGAAGGGAAATGAAATGAATTTACTCAAAAAATGGGGTGCTGGGGTAGTCCTGGGAATGCAATGGAGTCTGCAGGTATTGGCTGCACCAGCTGTAAGTTCCGAACCCGTTTTGCCCTCTGTGAATGGAGTGCCTATCTCCAGTGCGATTTATAGTCAGCGCTTAAAGGCGGAGTTGGCTTTGGGACAGAAGGATACACCCGCTTTGCGCACCGCCATTATCGCGGATTTGATCAATCGCCAACTGATGATTTCTGAAGCGAATCGTCGAGGGTTGGATAAAAAACCAGAGGTGCAGCAAAGATTAGCCACCTTCAAAGAGGATTTATTGATTGAATGGTTATTCCAGGAAAATGCTTCGGCGCGGACAGTTTCTGATAGTGAAATTCGCGCTGAGTATGATCGCCAAGTCAACGCCTTGGGGCCTATCGATCAAACTAAGGAGTATCAGCTATCATTGATTATGTTGCCTAGTCTAGAAGCAGCTCGTAGGGTTGTTGCTTCTTTGCAAAAGGGCGAAGCATTTGACGAGTTAGCACGAGTTCACTCGATTGATGGTAGCAAAAGCAACGGGGGTAAGGTGGGTTGGGTGTTGCCCCAAGCCCTCAATCCTATGGTTGCCAATGTGATGGTGAATTTGCCTAAAGGTACAGTCACGGCTAATCCTATCGAAACCAATGCAGGTTGGGCGGTGATCAGGGTAGATGAAACTCGCTTTTATAAAGCTCCTACCTTTGATGAGGCTAGGGAACGTATATTGGGTGGTTTGGTACAAAATAAACGGCTAGAATTTATTGATAATTTGAGATCGAAAGCTACTATCAAACCCTAACTTATGAAATTGATCATTCTTCTGCTGGTTTTGTTTTGTAATACATGGATAAGCGCACAAACCCATAAAACAACGGAATCTAAAGACTTTGGTATTCTATATCTTATTAGTTCAGCCTTGGAACATAATCCAAGCGTCAAGGCACGGCGTTATGACCGGCTAGGAGCTCAATCTGAACAGGATGCCGCTCGGTGGCAGTATTTTCCCACTCCCACCACATCCTACCAATCCTCAGATAAGGCGGCCGCCCCTGGCACCGATTCCAGAATAACCACCGTTGGTTTAAAGCAGCCCCTCTGGACAAATGGTCGTCTCAGTGCGGGGTTGGAATCCGCACAGGCTAAACAAAAACTTGCAGATGCTGCCTTGAAAGAAACGGAGCGTGATGTGGCGCTCGAAGTGATTCAAGTATGCGGTGATTGGCAAATAGCCTCTGCGCGAGCACGCATTGCTCAGGATTCAATTGATAAACACCAAAAACTATTGCAGCAAATTCAGCGCCGAGCCCAAGAGGGGCTTTCTGCCCAAAGTGATGTGTTTTTAGCGCAGGGGCGGTTAGGTGCTGTTCAAGCTGACCGTATTTCATCAGTAGCAGCCATGGACACAGCATTGCAACGCTTGATGAGCCTGACGGGGCTGGCTTTGACTGCTCATCATCTGCAGAAACTCAGCCTGGCATTGCCTTTTCATCGCGACTTGATCGCTAATAATGATTTAAATCCCATTGAATCCGACCCTACATTAGCCAAGTTGGAGTCTGAGGTGTTATTAATTCAGTCCGAAATCAAAAGCAATAAAGCAGCAATGTTACCCGAGGTGTCCGCTCAATTGGTGAATCGACATGGGGATGTGAGTCGTGATGTTACCCAATGGAGTATAGGTTTAGAGTCCCGCTGGGGCGCAGGCTTGACGCAACTATCCAGTGCAAAGATCATAGAGCAACGAAAAGGGGCTAAGCTTGCCGAAATTGAAGCTAGGAAAATAAAGCTCAAAGATCTAGTTCAAACAGAAATCAATAACCGGATTGGCTATTCTGAAAGATTGAAATCCTTTGAGCAAGTTTTAGAAACATCTCGCGGGGTGGTCGATTCTTGGAATCGTCAATTTCTGAGTGGAAAAAAAACCTGGCAGGATGTGATGAATTCCGTTCGTGAATTGTCTCAAGCTGAAATTCAATTAGCAGAAACCAAGAACAGTTTGGAAATAACCGATTGGCGATTGGCTGTTTTACAAAATGGCTTGTCTAATCTCTTAGAGAAATAAAAAATGACGACAAATCAGGCGCAAGATTTACCGCATCGTGAGGTGGTAACGGCCATCAATGGGCAATTGCTGTCATCCTTGGCACGTTTAGCCCAACTCCAGCGTGAGCCGCTTGATCAGTTGGCTGTCACGCAGGCGGTGAAAACCCATGGAATCGAGGCCAACACTCCTCAAGAAACCTTAAAGCAGATCATGCTGGATCTTCATTTGCCTGCAGTGAAGTGGGTCAAAAAGCCCGATCCCGCGGTGTTGCCTCTACTCATGCATGACCCCGTTTTGGGTTGGAGGGTATTGGCTAATTTCAATGCCAAAAATGAATGGATTTCTCAAGTATGGGATAAAAGCAAAAATCAGTGGATCGAAGAGCCCATCGTTTTTCATGATCAACAGTGTTACGCAAGGCTAACGTTACGCCAGCCATATAGGGCTACCGATAGTGAAGTCGGGAAAATGATTTTGAATGAAATTCTTGCGCGTAAAAATTTGCTCCTTGAGGCCACGGTTGGGGGCTTGGTTTTATCCATTATTGCCATGGCTACCTCTTTTTACTCGATGCAAATTTATGATCGGGTCATACCGGTGGCGGGCTATCAAACGTTGGCTGCATTAACACTGGGAATGTTAATAGCCATTGGTTTTGAGTATGTCGCGCGTAGAGTGCGTAGCCGTATCTACGAAAAGCTCATTGATGAGGTTGACTCCCAGTTATCTCGTGCTGTGTATATGCGATTTCTATCCTTACGGATGGATCAAGTCCCGCAGCGCGTGGGTGCTTTGGCAGGACAATTAAAAGGCTACGAAACAGTACGTAGTTTCTTGGTACAGCTGGTTACTCAATTCTTGGTGGATTTGCCCTTTGCTTTGATTTTTGTACTGGTCATTGTTTATTTTGCTGGAGTCATTGCCGTCATACCCTTTGCACTATTGTTGGTGAGTTTGTTGATAGGCTTTAAAAGTAAAAAAAATATGCAAAAGCTCATGCAACAAAGCAATGAACTGGCCAATCAAAAAACCGGACTTTTGGTGGAAACCATTGAAGGAGCTGAGACCATTAAATCGGGCCACGGAGCTTGGCGAATGTTGAGTCGTTGGTTGGCAACGAGCCACCAAAGCCGAGATATTGAATTACAGGGTCGCCGCGATAGTGAGGGCATACAGCATATGGCGCAGGCGGTTCAGCAGTTAGCCTATGTGCTTATTGTTGCGCTGGGTGCAATACTAGTGGTTAACGGAAGTTTAAGTTTTGGGGGGCTGATTGCATGCTCGATACTGAGCGGAAGAATCTTGGGCCCCATTGCTCAAATTGGCACACAACTTATGGCTTGGGGGCAGGCTAAGGCGGCTCTTCAAGGCTTAGATGCCATTTGGAAGCTCGAAGGTGATAATCATGGTGTCGATACGCCGGTGACTCCGGAGGTCATTCGAGGGAATTTTAGGTCTGAAGGGGCGCGATTTATTCTGCAAAATAAATGTGTGCTCGACTTGCCTGAGTTTCAAATCAAGGCTGGTGAGCGTATTGGAATCTTGGGGCCAGTAGGGGCCGGAAAAACCACTTTATTAAGGCTACTTACGGGTATGTATAAGCCTCAGCAGGGACGGATTTTGTTGGATGACACCGACATGCAATACATTGCCAAGCCCAACTTAAGTGAAAAAATTGGGTACTTGCAACAAGATGGGCGACTATTTTCTGGAACACTTCGTGAAAATTTAATCTTGGGATTACCCGATCCAGGTGACGATGCCATCATGGCAGCTGCTCGCGCATCCGGCCTATTAAGTTCTGTGATTACCCCCCATCCCAGAGGCCTAGAGCAACCTATCCAAGAGGGCGGCACGGGATTGTCCGGAGGTCAAAAACAGTTGGTCCATATCACCCGTACATTGTTAAGGAAACCCTCCATTTGGTTGTTGGATGAACCTACGGCAACACTTGATCGTCAAACCGAACTCGCAGTGATTGCAGCATTGCATGCAGCAGTGATGCCTACTGACACATTAGTGCTGGTCACTCATAAATTTGAAATGCTGCAATTGGTGCAGCGTGTCGTGGTGGTGGCAGGAGGCCGAATAGTGTTAGACGGCCCCAGAGATGAGGTTTTACGCCAATTACAAGGTGGTCCTACCACAGCTGCCCCTGCCCGCCCGACTCATGGAGTGCAAGCATGACAAATCAAGAACTCAAGCTTTACAAGCCTGGCACGGTGATGTGGTTGATGACGGCGTTGTTGGCTATTTTTCTGATATGGGCTTGGTTATTTGAGGTTGATCAAACCGTTCGAGCTATGGGGCAATTGATTCCCTCAGCTCGAACCCAGGTTATACAAGCATTAGATGGCGGGATGGTCAAGAAAATACTCGTCAAAGAAGGCCAAAGCGTCCGTGAGGGGGAAGTTTTAGCGCTACTAGAGCCGGACCGATCTACTGCCACCTACGATGAAATTCGCGGAAAGTTGGCAGGGCAAGATGCCGCGATGTCGCGTCTGTCGGCAGAGGCTAAGCTTCAGGCTCCCCAATTTGGCGATGAATTAAAACATGATTGGCCACGATTAGTGAGTGCGCAGCAGGCCTTGAATGAGCAAAGGGTGAGTGCCTTAAACGCTGAGCTGGATACCAATGATAAAGCCATTGCACTTGCTCGGCAAGAATACGAGATGCATCAGCGCTTGTTCAAGCGAGGTGATGTGGCTGAAGTGGAGGTGATGCGCGCTGAGCGGCAATTAATTGATGCGCAAGCACGCCGTCGTGCCATAGTGGATAAATTCAAATCAGATGCCCGAGCTGAATTTGCCAAATTGTCTGAGGATTCAGCCAGTCTGCGATTTAGGTTAGAGGAAAGAAAAAGCGTTTTGAATGCTACTACCATCACCGCGCCCATGGCGGGGGTCGTGAAAGTGATTAAACTGACTACTGAGGGTGGCGTATTGCGTCAAGGCGAAGAGTTGATGCAACTATCGCCTCATGATGAAGATATGGTGGTTGAGGTGAAGGTAAATCCAGCAGACGTGGGGCAACTGAATTTGGGGTTGCCAGCCCTGATTCGACTGGATGCTTTTGATAGTTCTATCTTTGGTAAACTGACCGGAGAGTTAACTTATATTAGTCCTGATACTCTGGTGGAAAGTGGTTCTGCCGGTCAAACCAGCATATATTATCGAGCACACATTAAAGTCGATTGGAAGCATAAATCTGATAATGATCGCATCAAGGCTGAAATGTTGAAGCCTGGTATGACAGCCACGGTAGATATCAAAACTGGCTCAAGATCGATTTTGACTTACTTGTTAAAACCAGTCACCAAGGCTTTCTCAGGTGCACTACGCGAGCGATAAAATTTACTCCATCCATAGTCCACCGCTACAACGACAATGGCCTGCAATATCTTGGCGATGGGTGATGGACTCAAAACCGGATTGATGTAATAACGCTGCTACAGCCGGGCCTTGATCATGGCCGTGCTCAATTAACAACCAAGCACCTGGTATCAGATGAGCTGGGGCTTGGGCAATAATTTCTCGAATTGCATCAAGCCCGTCCTTTCCTGAGGATAAAGCTAATGCGGGTTCATGCTGCAAGCTCAGTAGATGCGGATCATCAAGGGAGATGTAAGGCGGATTGGAAACAATCAAATGCCATTTTTTCCCCTGTAATTCATTCCACCAGTCGCTGATATGAAATGTAATGGGTAGTTGATAAACCAAGGCATTATGCTGTGCGATCGCAAGTGCAGCCTCACTGTAATCGGTGGCGGTAACTTGCGCACTAGGGTGGTGTTGTGCAATTGCTAAGGCAATGGCTCCGCTGCCTGTACCCATATCCAGCACTTGTGCACACGGCCATACATGAAGGGATGATTGAAGAATACTGAGAGCCCAATCCACCAAGGTCTCGGTGTCGGCCCTGGGGTCTAGAACATCTGCGGTCACGTGCAGTTTCAATCCATAAAACTCACGTTGCCCAACGATATAGGCAATCGGTACTCCGCTTAAGCGCTGACGGATTTTTTCTATAAAAACTGCGTTTTGTTCTTCGGATAAAAGTGTCTGACCGTGGGCTATCAGGCCGGCGCGGGATAGTTGCAAAATATGAGCAAGCAAGGCCAAAGCATCCGTGCGTTCCAAGCCCTGACTACGGCCAAGTTGCAAGGCCTGATCAATCGTGAGGGGCATGTTAGGACGAGCTACCCATTTGCAGCGCTTCTAATTGAGCAGCAGCTTGTGCAGTGATGAGTGCTGCAATGACATCCCCTAAATCGCCTTCCATAATAGCCAACAGCTTATAGAGTGTCAGATTGATGCGATGATCTGTGAGTCGGCCCTGAGGAAAGTTATAGGTGCGAATGCGATCACTGCGGTCGCCCGTGCCAACCAAACTCTTGCGTGTGGCAGATTCTTTGGCAGCTCGTTCACTGCGCTCTTTGTCGCGTAGGCGTGCATTCAATACGGCAAGTGCTTTAGCTTTATTGCGGTGTTGCGATCGGTCATCTTGGCATTCGGCAACCAGTCCAGTGGGTATATGGGTGATGCGTACGGCACTGTCAGTTTTGTTGATGTGCTGTCCGCCCGCACCACTGGCTCGAAATGTATCAATGCGCAAATCGGCTGGATTGATTGTAATTTCCTCGGCCTCGTCGGGTTCGGATAATACGGCTACGGTACAGGCGCTCGTATGAATACGTCCTTGACTTTCGGTAGTGGGAATTCGCTGTACGCGGTGCCCGCCAGACTCAAACTTCAGCTGGCCATAAACACCGTCTCCCTCCACCCGAAAAACCACCTCTTTGAAGCCGCCTAGATCCGATTCGCTTTCGCTCATGATTTCCGTACGCCAACCCTGTTGTTCGCAGTAGCGCAGGTACATACGCAATAAATCACCTGCAAACAACGCAGATTCATCACCTCCGGTACCTGCACGAATTTCAACAAATGCATTGCGCTCATCATCGGGGTCACGCGGAAGCAGTGCAGTTTGCAAGGCTTGTGCCAAATGGCTCATATCCACCTTGGCCTCTTCGACTTCAAGCCGCGCTAATTCAGCCAATTCGGCTTCAGTTGCGCTGTCTTGGAGCAATTGATGAGCCGCGTTCACATCACGTTCACGTTGCAAGTATTGTTCATATCGCTCAAGGGTTGAGCTTATTTCCGATTGTTCACGCAGGAGGGAGCGATAGCGTTTCATATCGCTCACCACCTTCGGGTCGGTGAGTACGGTATCGAGTTCAGCTTTTCGAAGAGCAAGCCGTTCAAATTGTGGGCGTAAACTGGGATTGAGGATATCGGTCATGAGCAAAAGAGGGTCACTGGTCGTTATGGCGTAAAAATAATCGGTTGAGCAGTTGCATCAACTCGTCGCGTTGGGCACCATGGCTGCTGTTCAATTCAACCATCGCACCATGCAGCATTTTTTGAATGAGAGCCTGGCCCATGGCGTTGAGCACCTCCTCCGATTTTTCACCCTTGAGGAGTCGTTTCTGGGCTTTAGCTAATTCTTCTTTTTTCCATTCAAGACAGTGCTCCTGCAGGGTTTGAATGTAAGGCACGATCGATCTTTGTTCTATCCAATCACCAAAGCCAATCACTGCAGAATCAATGATGGCCTCAGCCTGATCAACGGCAGCTTGTCTTTTTTGTTGGCCTTGCTGCACCATACAGGACAAATCATCCACGCTGTAATGATAAACGTCTTTGAGCTCAGCTACTTGCGGCTCAATATCGCGCGGTACGGCTAGGTCTACCATAAACATCGGTCGGTGCTTGCGCGCTTGCAGTGCTTTTTCGACCGCACCTAAACCAATAATCGGCAATGAACTGGCGGTACAAGATATCACGGCATCAAATTCGTGGAGATGCAGAGGAATATCAGCCAGCCGCATGGCTTGTCCGTGAAACCGAAGAGCAAGTTTTTCGGCCCGTTCCAAGGTGCGGTTAGCCACTACCATCGCCTTAGGGTGTTTGGCTGCAAAATGAGTAGCCACCAATTCGATCATTTCGCCCGCACCAATCAACAATACCCTAATATCGCTGAGACTTTCAAATAGCTGTGCGGCCAATCGAACCGAGGCTGCGGCCATGCTGATAGAGTGTGCGCCCACTTCGGTCGAGCTGCGTACTTCTTTGGCTACAGCAAATGAACGCTGAAACAATTGATGCAGTGTGGTACCAAGGCTGCCATGGGTATGAGCCAGACGAACCGCCTGTTTGAGTTGTCCGAGAATTTGCGGTTCTCCGATAACCATAGAATCTAGCCCAGAAGCCACACGAAAGGCATGCCTTGCAGCGTGATGGGCAACGTGGGTGTAGGTGTGTTGCTCTAGTATGGCGGGGCGTATTTGGCCTTGAATTGCAAGCCAATCCAGCAATGTGGGGGCCAGTTCTATCGGGTTTACTTGCGTACTCGCTAGGTAGAGTTCAGTACGATTACAGGTTGAAAGCAAAGCGGCTTCAGGCTTGACTGCACTGAATCGAGTTAATAATTCGGTCAACAGCGAACCCAACTGGGCCGGCTCAAAGGCAAACTTGCTGCGCACATCCAATGGCGTAGTTTGATGATTAAGTCCGATCGCAAGTAGTGTCATGGCTGCTTCCGATTATAAAATTGCTCTAAGACTTGATAGGATCATCGTGACAGTTTTTGCAGCATTGGTACATTTTATAAATTTTGTGTTGCCGCCTCTGGGCTTGGCTGCAATCAGTGTGTTCATAGCCAAGTGCCTTTGGTGGACCCGGCTTTCATGGTCATCATCCTGGCGTGTGACTTTAACAGCTTGGGGTGCCAACATGGGTATGAGTGTGGCTGGCTGGTTGCTGACTGGTAAAGATGGCTCGATGTGGGCATATGCGTTGATGGTGCTGGGTAACACCATCGTGCTGTGGTGGTTGGGTTTTGTATCTGCCCGCCGTTCACGCTAACAGTAATTCACCTCGCATTGAGTGGGGAAGGGCTTGGGTGATACGAACAGGCAGCATTTGCCCATGAAGCCTGAGCCCTTGTGGGCCTCCCTCAAAATTCACAATACGGTTACATTCGGTGCGCCCCATTAACTCGGTGGGGCTAGAGCCGGCCTTTTCGCTGGCGCTGTTGCGTGAAGGTCCTTCAACTAAAATGGTTTGTATGGTGCCTACTCGTGAAGCGCTGATGCGTTGTACATTAGCCTCAATGGTTGCTTGCAAGTGTTGCAAACGCTTGAGTTTAACTTCATGCGGAGTGTCATCCGCCAAATTGGCTGCAGGTGTGCCTGGGCGTGGGCTGAAGATAAAGCTAAACGAGGTATCAAAGCCAATATCCTCAATCAGTCCCATCAGTTTATTGAAGTCCTCTTCGGTTTCACCCGGAAAACCTACGATGAAATCAGAGCTCAATGAAATATCGGGTCGAATACGACGTAACTTTCGAATGGTGCTTTTGTATTCCATGGCGGTATAGCCGCGTTTCATGGCCATGAGTATGCGGTCCGAGCCATGTTGTACCGGTAAATGCAGATGATTCACGAGTTGTGGCAGCTTGGCGTATACATCGATGAGTCGCTGTGAAAATTCATTGGGATGACTCGTGGTGTAGCGGATGCGGCTAATGCCGGGCACTTGCGCTACGTGCTCTAGCAGTAGGGCAAAATCGGCAATTTCAGCGGTGTTGCCCATGGCGCCGCGAAATGCGTTGACATTTTGTCCCAAAAGGGTGATTTCTTTTACGCCTTGCTCGGTCAGTTTGGCCACTTCAGTCAGCACATCGTCTAAGGGGCGGCTGACCTCCTCGCCTCGAGTATAGGGCACCACGCAGTAGCTGCAATATTTACTACAACCCTCCATAATCGAAACAAAAGCGGATGCACCTTCCACTCTGGCAGGCGGTAAGTGATCAAACTTTTCAATTTCAGGGAATGAAATATCAACTTGGGGTCGTTTTGCTCGTTGACGTTCTTCAATCATTTGTGGCAGGCGATGCAGCGTTTGCGGCCCAAATACCAAATCCACGTAGGGTGCTCGTTCGATAATCGCTTCGCCTTCTTGGCTAGCAACGCAACCGCCCACACCAATCATCACGCCTTTTTTCTTCAGGTGTTTAACTCGGCCTAGATCACTAAATACCTTTTCTTGGGCTTTTTCACGGACTGAACAGGTGTTAAATAAAATGAGGTCTGCTTGTTCGGGGTCATCAGTGGCTTCATAGCCTTGTGTGGCATGCAGCACATCAACCATTTTGTCAGAATCGTATTCGTTCATTTGGCACCCAAAGGTGCGAACAAAAACCTTGCGTGTAGCTTGGGTACTCATAAAATTACTCCTGGCGGCGTTGAAGGGGTATAGCCATGGGCCGGCAAATCTGCTATTCTAACTTTTAACGTATTCATTTGCTTGGATTTCAGTTTCTATATTCCAAGTAGTCACTTTTTCATGATTCATGGTGGGTAAAACCAATTGACCCCTAGGTTTGGTATTTTTGGCGGCACATTTGACCCCATACACAGAGCGCATTTGGCATTGGCCTACACTGCTCTTGAAAAGTTGGGGCTAGATCAAGTATGGTGGGTTCCTGCGGGTAACCCGTGGCAAAAGCAACGGGTGATTACGCCAGCTCATCACCGTCTGGCCATGCTTCGGTGTGCGCTGCAAGATGAGCCTCGATTTACTCTTGAGCCTTGTGAATTACTGCGCCAGGGCCCAAGCTACTCGATTGATACCATCAACGGGTTACAATCTCGTTACCCAAATGTCAACTGGATTTTGTTACTAGGTGATGATCAGTATCGCGCTTTACCAAGTTGGTTTGAATGGCAAAGCATCGTGCGACAAGTCAGCATTGCGGTGGCCAGTCGTTACCCCTATGAACCTTCAAATGCCTTGCCACTGACCATTCCTTGTGAACGTATTGCGATGCCCCTTGATTTCATATCATCGACGCAAGTTAGGCAAGCGGTGGCTAGGGGGCAGAGCATCGAACAATGGGTGCCTTCATGTGTTGCGCAATATATTGAGCAACAGGGTCTTTATCAATTGCCATCAATGAGTTAGTTAGGAAAAAGAATGGATATACGACGCTTACAAAAAGCCATTGTGAATGGGCTGGAGGACGTGAAGGCACAAAACATTGTGGTTTTCAATACAGAACATTTATCGGCCATGTTTGAACGAGTGATTGTGGCTTCTGGTACCAGTAATCGGCAAACCAAGGCCCTCGCCGCTAGCGCTCGCGATGCCGTGAAAGCTGCGGGGTTCACTGTGCTGCGCAGCGAAGGTGAAGACAATGGTGAGTGGATCATTGTAGATTGCGGCGCAGCGGTGGTTCACATCATGCAACCCATGATTCGTCAATACTATGCCTTAGAGGAAATATGGGGGGAAAAGCCAGTGCGTTTGAAAATGAATTCTGTCTCTAAACTCCCTAAAGCAAGCGAGAAAGAAGCAAGCTAGAACCTCGCCTACATTGAAGTTTTTTACTTGCAGGGTGTATGAAGTTAACGGTTATTGCGGTTGGTCAGAAGGTTCCGCTTTGGGCCCAAACAGCGTGGGACGACTATTCCAAGCGATTTCCGCCCGAGATTCGTTTGGAGCTTAAGGCTATCAAAACAGAGCCGCGTTCAGTCGGTAAAACGGCAGAGCAATGCATGCAATCTGAAGCTGTTCGCATCAAAGATGCCTATCCCCGAGGCGCGCGTCGCATAGTTTTGGATGAGCATGGGCAACGATGGACAACCAAAACCCTTGCTGAGCGTTTGCGGCAGTGGGGTGACGATACCCAAGATGTGGCTTGGATTATCGGCGGGCCTGATGGCTTGGCGGATTCAATCCGCTCGGATGCTCATGACTGCATCAGGCTGTCTGATCTCACATTGCCACATGCATTTGTGCGCGTTATGTTGGTTGAGGCTCTATATCGAGCTTGGACGGTGAACATAGGTCACCCTTATCACCGCGAATGAGCTGGCACTTTACATGGCTTTAACATCAACTCGGTCGAGATTGTTCTACTTGGCCTCTGCAAGCCCGCGGAGGCTGGATTTATTAAAACAAGTGGGCCTGCAACCTGAATTATTATTGCCGTCGTGCCATGAAGATCCCGAAGCGCTAGAGGCGGTATTACCGTGTGAAAGCCCACAAGCTTATGTGCAGCGTGTGGCTCAATTGAAATGGCAAGCAGCCAGTGGGCGACTGCGCTCGCAAAATCTCACCCCAGCACCTATCTTGACGGCTGATACTACCGTGGCGCTGGGCAAGCGCATCATTGGAAAACCCCAGAATCATCAAGAAGCGCGGGAGATCCTCCAGGCACTATCAGGCAAAACTCATCGTGTCATGACGGCCGTAGTGGTAGGGCTGGGGAGTTGCAGTATGACGGCCTTAAACATCAATCAAGTCAGTTTTGATGCGATTTTGCCGGCGGATCTCGATCGTTACATCCTCAGTGAAGAGCCCATGGGTAAAGCGGGTGCGTACGGTATACAAGGCGCAGCGGCCCAGTGGGTAACCCAAATCGTTGGGAGTTATTCGGGTATCATGGGTCTACCTTTGCATGAAACCTTAAAACTGCTTCGAAGGTTTGAGGTTTTCTAGTTGCCATATCCAAGCTTTTTTATGCAACACATACTCATCAACACCACCTCGTTTGAAACCCGTGTCGCAGTGGTTGAGGCGGGTGTTGTTCAAGAATTCCACCTAGAAAGAGCGCGTGAGGCTGGCCTTGTGGGCAACATCTACTTAGGCAAAGTCACTCGTGTGTTGCCGGGTATGCAAAGTGCCTTTATTGATATTGGCTTAGACAAAGCGGGGTTTCTGCATGTCGCGGATTTAGCCTCCCATTCCCACCGAAAACGTGAATTGCCGCCAGACACATTAGAGTCTCACGCGGTGCCTGTGCCAGCAAACAAACCGATCCAAGAACAAATTTTTGTGGGTCAAAGCCTGATGGTTCAGGTGCTCAAAGATCCTATCGGTAGCAAAGGCCCGCGTTTGACTACGCAAATCAGTCTGGCAGGCAGATTGCTAGTCTATTTGCCCCATGACGAAGGGGTAGGTATTTCTCAAAAAATCACCGATGTTCAAGAGCGTTCACGCCTACTGTCGCATTGCCAGGAAATTCGCCGTACTTTGACGCCGAGTCCTCAGGGTGGGTATATTTTGCGCACCAACGCGGAACATGCGACCCCGCAAGAATTGCAAGCCGATATGGCGTATCTTCAAAAAGCGTGGCAAGTTGTTAGCCAAGACGGCCTGATTCAACCGCCAGGGTCATTGCTTAGACAAGAATTGCGTTTGGCTCAAAAGGTATTCAGAGACCAAGTTAATGAACAAACCGAGGCGATATGGATTGATAACGAATACCAGTATCAGCAATTAGTGGTTTTCGTCCAGTTGTACATGCCTGCATGGGTGGAAAAGCTGCGGCTCTATCAAAAAAAGGAGCCTTTGTTCAGCCAATATGACATTGAAATCGAGCTGGCCAAGGCGCTCCATCGCCGGGTTGACTTGCCCAATGGTGCCTATATGATATTTGACCAAACCGAGGCACTCACCACGATCGACATCAATACAGGGCGTTTCGTCGGTGTTAGTGAGTTTGAGCAGACCATTTATCAAACGAACCTCAAGGTGATCCCTGAGCTGGCAAGACAAATTCGATTGCGTCATTTGGGCGGAATGATCATCATTGATTTCATCGATATGCAAAACGAGCAGCATCGTCAGTCGGTGCTGATGGAGTTGTGCAAAGCGATGGCCCAAGATCGAATGCATTCCAGCATAGGTGGGTTTACGAGTTTGGGTTTGGTAGAATTAACTCGCAAGCGCACACATGAATCGCTTCAGCGGATGCTGTGTCGCCCCTGTGTGGTTTGCTCAGGTTCAGGGCAGTTAAAATCAGTGCAGACGGTGTGTTATGAACTGCTGCGTGAAGCAGCGTATCGCTTAGGCCAGAATTCTATGGGGAATTGGCGTGTGGTAGCGCACCCAGATGTGATAGAGCAATTGCGAACCCAGGAAAAAAAATCTTGGGATGAAGTATGTGCGATGGCTTCAAGCCCTCCAGAGTTGCTAGCGCAAGGCGATTATCGACTAGATCAATTTGAATGGGTGCATTCAAGTGGCGAAAATGGAGTGGTGGTTTAGAGGCCATTTGTGGATGGGTGATTAAAAAATGTTGAATGAGAACAGTAAATCTTTCATATGGCTACTCGTTAGCTTGCGCAAGCTGATCTGCTGGGCGTTTTGCCTGATATCGTTGTCTGCATCGGCGCAGTTTCGCGTTGAAATCAGCGGAGTTGGAGCCAATCAAATTCCGATCTCGGTGGTGCGGTTTCAAAATGAATCTCAATCGCCCCAGCCAATATCTGCCATTGTTATAGCGGATCTGGAGCGTAGCGGATTGTTTACGCGTGTTGAAGATGCAGATGCTGCCGTACCTCATAATGAGAGAACCCAGCCTAATTACAGCACTTGGCGTAACAAAGGTGCCGATGCTTTGCTGGCTGGCTCCATAACACGTTTGTCAGATGGGCGATACGATATCCGCTATCGCTTATGGGATGTAGTCAAGGGTGTTGATTTGGGTGGTAAAAGCTCGGCCGTACAAGTGGATGATTTGCGATTGGCCGCTCATCGGATAGCTGATGATGTGTATCAGCGTTTGACAGGGGAAAGGGGTATATTCGCAACCCGTGTGGCTTTTGTGACTCGTGCCGGTAGATCTTATCAATTGCGTGTTACAGATGCTGACGGTGAGGGCGGTAAAGTGGCGGTTAACAGTGCTGAGCCCATCATTTCTTCGGCTTGGTCACCCGATGGCCGTGAATTAGCTTATGTCTCATTTGAGACGCAAAAAGCTGTGATCTGGGTACAAACCGTCGTGAACGGTCAGCGTCGTATGTTGGCTGACTTTAAAGGTAGTAATAGCGCCCCAGCGTGGTCGCCAGATGGTTCGCAATTGGCGGTTACTCTTACGCGCGACGGAGGTTCTCATATTTATTTGATCGGTCGTCAGGGTGGGGAGCCAAGGCGGTTGACATCGGGTTTGGGTATCAATACTGAGGCCGTTTTTACACCTGATGGAAAAATGATTTATTTTGTGAGTGATCGCAGTGGTGATCCTCAAATTTATCGAATGTCAGTGGATAAGCCCATGCCTGAACGTGTGACTTTCGAGGGTGGCTACAACATCAGTCCGGCTATCAGCCCAGATGGGCGTTACATGGCTTTTGTGAGCCGTGTGGGCGGAGCTTACAAGCTTATGATTCAATCCACCAAAGGTGGTGCAGCTGTGGCTATAAGTGACACCACCGATGATCAAAGCCCTAGCTTTGCGCCTAACAGCAAGATGATTATTTACGCTACGCGAATTAAAGGTCGTGAAGTGTTAATGACCACCACTTTAGACGGTAAAATTAAAACCCGACTCTTGACATCTGATATGGATGTGCTTGAACCGGCTTGGGCGCCATATGGGCGCTAAAGCATTTTCAACTTTTTTGTTTTTGGCTTTTTGAAACCATGAAAAAACTTACCTCCCCCTCCTTTGCTGGTGTATCAATGTTGGCTGCTGCTCTGGTGATGACAGGTTGCGCTTCTAAAGTCAAGTTAGAAGAACCCAAATCGGCTGTACCCGTCGAAAACCGTTTATCCGGTAACGCAGCAAATCGTAATGCGCAAGGAGCTGGCGCCGCTCAGTCTTCTGTTGCTACAGTGGATTTGGCCGGTAATGCAAACCAAGACACAGCCGGTCGTGTGGTTTACTTTGATTTTGATAGTTATGTTGTTAAGGATGAAGGCCGTGCGGTGATTGATAAACAAGCACGCCGTTTGGTTGCTGACTCCAAAGTACGTATGGTGGTTGAGGGTCATACTGATGAACGTGGTGGTCGCGAGTATAACCTGGCTCTTGGGCAGCGTCGGGCTGAGGCCGTAGTTAAGGCTTTAACCCTATTGGGTGGCAAGGAAAGTCAGCTAGAGGCTGTGAGCTTTGGTATGGAGCGCCCGTCTGCTGATGGCGGTAATGAAGCGGCTTGGGCTAAAAATCGTCGCGCTGAATTAAAGGATCGTTAATATGTCTGGCACACCATTGCGCACTTTTAGCAATAGTATGTTAATGGCTGCGGGTTTGGTGTGCTCAACCCCAGGCCATGCAGCTGAATTTTTCTCAGACGATCAAGCGCGGCGGGCTATTTTGCAGTTGCGTGAGCAAAATAAAGAATACGATGCCCTGCTGGCTCAGCAAAAGGCAGCGATACAAGAACAAACTTCCAGTATTCAAATTCTGCGCAAATCCCTGCTGGATTTGAGCGCTCAAATTGAGCAGCTACGCGCTGACACAGCGCGTCAACGTGAACCCATAGATAAACTGGCTCGTGATATGTCAGAGCTACAGCGGCAGCAAAAAGACCTTAACCAAGCGATTGATGATCGTGTGCGCCGCCTTGAGCCAGTTAAGGTGAATTTAGACGGGCGCGATTTCTTGGCTGACCCCGCCGAGAAGCGTCAATACGATCAGGCTCTGGCGACGCTGAGCGCGGGTGATTTTGGTTTGGCTTCGACCCAAATTTTGACTTTTGTAAAGCGGTATCCATCCAGTGGGTATTTTTTGAGTGCCCATTACTGGCTGGGTAATGCTTTGTACGGTAAGCGTGATTACAAAGAAGCTATCAGTGCATTTCGAGTGACGGTTTCTGATGGCACACATCAAAAAGCCTCGGAGGCGCTATTAGCTATTGCGAATTGCCAACTAGAGATGAAGGATGTAAAGGCTGCTCGTGCAACTTGGGCTGAACTCGGGAAGTTGTTCCCCGATTCTGAGGCAGCCAAAGTGGCTGCAGAGCGCTTGGCTTCATCTAATAAGCAAACTAATACCCCCTTCCCTGCATCCAACGCGATGCGTTAGTTCTGGGCATTTCCGTAAATCTGTGCTGTTATTACTGGCATTCTTTCTGGCGTTTTTCTACGGTGCACTAACCCATCACAGCCGCTTTTGCACTATGGGTGCCTTGGCTGACTGGGCCTACACGGGCGACACCGTGCGCTTGCGTATGTGGGTTCTGGCCGTTGTTGTGGCTATGCTAGGATTTAATGCAATGGTCGCTATGGGCTTGATATCGCCCGAAAAGTCTCTATACACGCGACCTCGATTACCCTGGTTGGCATTGATTTTGGGTGGCTTTATGTTTGGCTGGGGAATGGTATGGGCCTCAGGCTGTGGCAGTCGGTCACTCACACGATTAGGGACCGGTAATTTAAAGGCGTTGGTGGTGATTGGTGCGATGGCCTTTGCCGGTATGACTGCTCTACATGGTTTGGTTGCGGTATGGAATGCGCAGTGGCTTGATAGGTTTACTATCATTTTGCCAGCTACTCAAGATTTACCCTCTTTGATTGCATGGAGCATAGGCGGCGATAGGGCTCAATGGGTCTTGAAGGTGGGTTCTGGCCTGGCAGTGCTGCTCGGACTATGGGCATGGACATCACCTGCAGCTCGAACACCGGCAGTTTGGGGTGGGGGCTTGGGTGTGGGTGCTATGATCGTAGCTTATTGGTGGCTGTCGGGTGTCTTGGCTTATGTGCCTGAGCACCCTGAAACACTGCAAGAAGCTTTTCTGGGTACTCGCTCTAATCGCATGGAATCATTTACTTTTGTAGCTCCTGTGGCCTATTCATTAGACTGGTTGATGTACTTTAGTGATCAAAGTCGAACACTAACCATGGCCATCGTGACCATTCCAGGGGTTATCCTGGGTGCCGCTGTTATGGCTTTTTTGACTGGCACTTTTCAGTGGCAGGGTTTCCAGACCACCCAAGACTTTGTCCATCATCTTGTGGGTGGGCTCATGATGGGTTGTGGGGGCGTATTGGCCTGGGGTTGCACGATAGGGCAAGGTATTACGGGCGTTTCCACCTTATCAATTGGAAGTTTCTTGGCTTTGGCAGCGATGGTTTTAGGCGCCTGGAGTGCTTTGAAATATCAATGGTTGCGTGCTTAAAAGTACGCTGCTAAAGGCAACTTGTTAATCATATGAATGAAGATTTAGAACGCCGCTTCGGCGGTTTGCGGCGGTTGTATGGTGACGAAGCCTATCAGCGCTTGCGCAAGGCTTGTGTGACGGTGGTTGGCTTAGGCGGCGTAGGTTCTTGGGCGGTTGAAGCCTTGGCTCGTTCCGGTGTTGCTAAATTGATACTGATTGATTTAGACCATGTATCCGAATCGAATATCAATCGACAAATACAGGCAACCACGCAAACTTTAGGGTTATCCAAAGCTATCGCGCTGCAAGAGCGCATACGAGATATTCATCCTGGTTGTGAGGTCGTGGCCATCGAGGAGTTCGTCGATGCGGGCAATTGGCCGGATTTACTTGGCAATGGCATGTTTTCTGCTGATGCAGGCATCTGTGGCGTGATCGATGCCTGTGACCAGGTTAGTGCTAAGCAAGAGATGATGCAATGGCACTTTGGTTTGGTGGCAAAACAAAATTTTGCACCCGAATGTTCTCTGCCAGCCATGGTTTGTGTGGGCGCTGCTGGGGGTAAGGCTTTGCCAACTGCGACGGCAGTGGCTGATTTATCGGAAGTAACCCATGATCCTTTGCTAGCTTCACTGCGCAGTAAATTGCGTAAGCAAGAAGTGATTGGCAGAACTGGGATTGTGGGCTTGCGTTGTATTTACTCTACGGAATCGGTGAAGCGGCCATTAGATCAAATGCTAGGTTGTGCGCCTGAGCCCAATTTGGCGTGTCATGGATATGGCTCTAGCGTAATGGTGACTGCCAGCTTCGGCATGGCGGCTGCGGGTGAGATGGTTCGGCAAATCCTGCGAGGCTGAATCCGATAAACTTTTTGCGGAGGTGCTGCAAAAGGCGTATGCAAATGGGGTATACTTGAACTCTTCACGGATTTGCAATATAAATATCTTGCATATTCAAGGTTTGGGTCGGTAGCTCAGTCGGTAGAGCAGCGGACTTTTAATCCGTTGGTCGCGAGTTCGAGTCTCGCCCGACCCACCAAACATGAACAGCAAAGCTACCCCCATATTTCCTGATGCTGTGCAATTTTTTGCGACGGCAACCTACCCGTGTAGTTACCTAGAAAATATGAGGGCGCGGGCTCAATTAGCAATGAGTTTTTTGCCTTTGAGTTCTACTCAATATTCGGCATTGGTGGGTGCTGGATTTCGGCGTAATGGTATTTACATCTACCGCCCCTACTGTGATCAGTGTACTGCCTGCGTTCCTTTAAGAATCGCGGTGCGTGATTTTAAACCCAGCCGAAGTCAACACCGAGCTGCCATTAAACATCGACATCTCAAAGTGTATGAATGCGATTTAAGTTTTCGTCAAGAGCATTTTGATTTATACGAGAAGTACCAAAATCACCGTCATGCCGGTGGCGGTATGGACCAACCCACTCGGGATGATTACGAGGCAAATATATTACAAAGCCCTTATCAAACACGCTTGATCGAGTTCCGTGAGACCGATCACAGCGGTGGGCCTGAAGTGTTAAGAATGGTGGCTATTGTTGATGTGCTCAACGATGGATTTTCAGCGGTATATACTTTTTTTGACCCCGCATCCAACCGTACTGATTACGGCACTTATGCCATTCTTTGGCAAATACAACAAGCTTTATTGCGTGGGCTGCACTACGTGTATTTGGGCTATTGGGTGGGTGAAAGCCCGAAAATGCGCTACAAATCACGCTTTAAGCCGCATGAAATTTTGCGCCAAGGTGCATGGCGCAAAATAGGGGGCTGAAGCTCAAGCGTGGTGCTTATTTTTTGGGAGCAAAACTATCTTTTAGACCTGTTACCCGATTGAAAACGGGTTTTTGGCTGCTGTGATCAATGCGGTCTGTCACAAAGTAGCCGTGGCGCTCAAACTGAAAGTGTTGGCTAGATTGGGCCTGAGCTAATGTGGGCTCAATCCAGGCGTGCACGGTTTGGCTGCTGTGGGGGTTCAGCACGGTTCGCGGGTCACGGCCGCCTGCATCGGGTTGCTCTTCGGTAAATAATTTGTCAAATAAACGCACTTCAGCGGCTACGGCTTCATGACAAGCGACCCAAGTCACGACCCCTTTGACTTTGATGCAATCTGCGCCGGGGCTACCGCTTTTGGTGTCGGGGATAATATGAGCCACCACGGCATCGATTTCTCCGGAAGCAGTCAGCTCAAAACCCACGCATTCAATGACATAACCATATTTGAGCCGTACTTTACTACCCGCGATGGTTTGCCCTTGAGCATCGGTATGCGGCGGATAAAGCCGGAAAAATCCTTTGGGGGGTTCCAGCGCAAAGTCATCCTTTTCAATCCAAATTTCTTGACTCAATTGTAAAGATCGATGACCCCATTCCGGTTTTTGAGGGTGCATAGGTGCTTGACAGTTTTCTAAATGCGAATCAATACCAAAAATGTCAGCCCAGTTATTAATGCGCAGACGAAGGGGCGCTAAAACGGCCATCGCGCGGGGGGCTTGTGTTTCTAAGTCTTCGCGCAGTGAATGATCCAGTTGGCTGTAATCGATCCAAATATTGGTTTTACTTGCGCCGGTATCAGCCGCCAGTTTGCGGATAGATGCGGGCGTATAGCCGCGGCGGCGCAAACCCGCCAGCGTGGGCATACGGGGGTCATCCCAGCCGCTGACGATATGTTCGTCGACCAGTTGTTTGAGTTTGCGTTTGCTGGTGACCACATAGGTGAGGTTGAGGCGGCCAAATTCATGTTGATGCGGTAGGCGCAGTACATTGGGCTCATAACTGGCTAGGGCATGTTGAAGCAGTGGCGCAAATTGGCTGGGGTGTTGTTGCAGTAATTGAAAAAATGGTTCTAACTCATGAAGCACGCCATCGGGGTTATGCTCCCACCCCTTGAAGAGTTGCAGCATAGCCTGTTCGGGTTCGCTGTTATAGAGTTTATGGGCATGGTTATGGCAGGTGAGGGCGAAGGCTTTACCGGCTTCGGTACCTTGTGAGCGAATGCGAGTGACCCAGTCACAGGCCTTTTGAAATTGAGGTTGCCGCAAAATCGGTGAAATGCGTTCCAGCGTCCAATCATAGAAGGGGCGTTGATCTTCAAATTCAAGCGTGCAAATGCTGTGGGTGATGTTTTCAAGGGCATCTTCGATAGGGTGAGCGAAGGTGTACATAGGGTAGATGCACCATGTATTGCCGGTATGGTGGTGAGTCGCGTGTTTGATGCGGTAAATGGCGGGGTCACGCATATTCAGGTTGGGCGAGCTCATATCAATTTTGGCTCGCAATACCATGGCTCCGTCTGGGTGTAAGCCTGCACGCATTTCCTCAAAGCGCACCAGGTTTTCTTGGGGGCTGCGGTTGCGCCACGGGCTATCTGTGCCTGGGGTGTTGAAATCACCACGATGAAGGCGCATTTGTTCTGGCGTTTGTTCATCCACATAAGCGTGGCCGGTTTCGATGAGGTAGGTCGCTGCGCGGTGCATGAAATCAAAATACGCACTGGCGTAGTAGCAGTGTGGCCCCCAATCCCAGCCTAGCCATTTCACCATTTCAATAATGGAATCAACATATTCTTGTTCTTCTTTTTCAGGGTTGGTGTCATCAAATCGCAGGTGGCATGCACCTTGAAAATCTTGAGCTAAGCCAAAATTCAAGCAAATGCTTTTCGCGTGGCCAATGTGCAAGTAGCCATTGGGTTCGGGCGGAAAGCGCAGGCGCACCCGAGCCGTATCGATGGGGCCGCTCGCATGGTGCTGAGCATCACCGGGTGTGCCCGCAAAGTGTTGCCCTTCAAAAACGCCCTGAGCTAAATCGCGCTCGATGATGGCGCGTAGAAAGTGGGCGGGTTTGGATGGGGTGGAATCGTGTGGGGTGGTTAGAGTTGACATCGTAAGGAATGGGTATGTGTCGCGTGAGAATAGGGGGAATTATGAATTATGTCCCTCGGTCTATGGGTAATTCTGAGTATTCGGTGAATATTTTTTCATTGTAAGCGTTAGTATGAGTAAGGTAAGCAGTACAAATAGATGCCGAAATGCATTTCGACCCAATGTGTCTACCGATAGTCCAAACTCGATATATAGAATAACTAGCAATGCGCCAGCGACAGGAATATAAAGATTATGGGTTATGTTTCTTTTCTTGAAAATCGAGAAAGCAAACAGCACAGAGAATAAAAGATAAATTTTAGACAAAAACCCAATGAATCCATTGGCTACTAGTGACATGAGTAAATCACTTTCCAATTGAACATAAACTTTGAGGTGTGATGGTAAAGCCGCTTCTATTCCGTGTCTAGAAATGCCTACTAGCCAATGTTCGTTAATCATTTCTAAGCCCGCTTTCCATAATGCAAGCCTTGTACTGACCGAGCCTTCGGTGATCTCACCGGTTTTAAACCAATGTACCCCACCGTGGAATCCCTCAATAAGTCGGGCTAGAACCAGTTCAGTGGGTGCTAACCAAAAGAGGCCACCAATACCTATTATGGCAGCCGAAAGCACACCGATTTTGATGACTGTTTGTCTGTTTCGAAGCCACAGCCATATGAAAATGACCAAGGTTGTAAATATGGACAGCCAGCCCCCCTTTGAGCCGCTGAGTAGCGAAGCAAGAACCCCGGAGATAAATCCCAAGATTAATGTGAGTTGTAATAATTCGCTACCGGGTTTTTGCTGAGTGGATAATAAGCCAATCAGAGATAATGAGGCAAATACAATACAAATGTCACCAAATATGATCGGGTTTTTAAGGGCGCCAAATGCTCTGCCAATATCTAGGTGGTAGGCTTGATAAGCAGCGATTAGTAACCCCATCATGGCTGCCATAGCAGCACCGAGCCATAGCGTATTATCATCGGGTTCAGCTTGAATAAATCCATGGAAAATAAGGGGTGATAATACAAAAGGGATGAAAGCCTCGAAGTAACTTAAGTTATGGTTATGATAGAAGCCAAAGAAAATTCCTATGATTGCATATTGTATGAGCCCTGAAAAAATGATGAGTGCAGGCCGTGAATCTATAATATTTTTGGTGGTTAATCGAATTTTAGATATATTCAGAATGCCCAAAATGCAGGCGGTTAATGTGAGAAGTGCCCAGCCGCCGCTTATGATGGGAATATACCCTAGAAGTAATAGGATAAGATATTTTTGTAGATTTTTCATTTTGATTCAGTTTTAATAAATGGGATTTTATATCGTATTAAACCCATGAATCGCCCCATCATTCGGGCGATTAAGCGGGGTGAAAATACCATGATGCGTAACGGCAGGGCCAAGATGGTTGTGGCCAGTACTTTCCAGCGAAGGTGCAAAGCCGCATTCTCAGATTGATGTATTTGCACGTAAAGCAGTTTTGATTGAGCGTGATGATAGCCGCGTATATACTCATTTTTTAAAACCGAACCACCGCGTACGGAGCCTCTTGAGCGGTGAATGGCGTGAATCTCAGGGCATATCATCATTGGAACTTGAGCTTGAAAAAGCCTTAAGCACAAGTCGTCATCTTCATAGTATAAAAAAAAGCGCTCATCAAAAAAACCGGTTTGTTGGAAATGCTTGAGTTTCAATAGCATCACCGCCCCCGTGATGAAGCCAACACAAGCGGGTCCTGAGGCACCCGGGCCACGGCCTGACCATTGTATGGAAGGCCAGCGGTAATTGATTTCAATTTTTTGATCTGCGTTATACAGTTGTGGTGCCAATATACCCGCATCAGCGAATTGGTCAGCCTGATTGAGCAAGCTTTGTAACGATTCTGGGCTGATTTCGCAGTCAGGGTTGAGTAGTAAAGCTAAGGGTGTTTGGGTTTGCGCAAGCGCACGGTTATTGGCAGCACCAAATCCCATATTTTGAGAATGGGTGAGCAGTTGTGCATGCGGAATGAGTTTTTGGCTGATTGAAATGGTGTCATCAAGGCTGGCATTATCAGAAATAATGACATGAGGGCACTGCAATAGTAGCGGGGCTAGGCCTGGCAGACAATGCGCACTGTTGTAAGTCACGATAATGACAGTGACGTCAGTGAAAGAATGGGCATTCATGGTGATGGTGGGTTGCGTGTTTAGGTCCTGTATTTCCACCATTGCCCCAAACCATAAAGGATTCGGCTTAGATCATTTTGAATCCTCCAGGCATAAGTGGGCAGTCGCCGAGACCAATGAAATTTGCGTTGTACGGCAGCCCCTTGGGGTGAAATGTCAGAGCCCATTTCAGAGCTGTGCTGACAAGGCGCTGGATGAACAATGCGAACTTTGAGCCCGCGAGCCCAGGCGCGGTCATACTCGTGGTCGTAGGGTAGGGACATGGGTAATAAGTCCTTTAAGTACGCCTGAGCCGCAGATCGATGGAGTAAGTAGCAACTGGAACCCGCATATTTAACTAAGGGGATGGCGAGCGAATAAGACGGCATGACCGAGGCAACTTTCAAGGGCATGGGCCTATGGACGCCCGATAACATCACCACATCCCATAAATGATTTTGCTTCATGAGGCCATGGATGACATCCGGAATATCCGGGCCTAATTGAATATCGTCTTCTAAGATGAGCAAAAACGCTTTGTCCGTTTCTAAAAAACGCTGCATCGCCCATACATGAGATAAGTAACAGCCGAGCTCACTGGGTAGAGGTTGCATCCCATGTTTGCGGTGAAAGCTATGGGTATCAATGAGCTGCGTATCTTGGAGCGATAGGTTTTTGCCATCCGCTGCAGGTAAGCGTTCCCAAGCCCAATTGAATTGCTGCAATTGCTTTGCAATTTGGGCTAGCCGATGTGGAGAGCGATCTAAGTTGATAACCAAAGTCAGCAAGGAGTCAGGGGATGGCATAGCAAGTTCGATAGAAACAGTACAAGGATTTTAAATAACTTGGCGATAATAGAGCGATTGTCCTACTAAAAACAGCAAGATGAACACCACACTACCTAGTGCCACCGAAATACTGCATTTTCACGATCATTTGCTCGCATCTGTACCCTGGCCGCCTGCCAGCGATGCGCCAGTGCCGGAGTCGCCCCAACACTGGCTGTATTGGGTTTGGCACAATCATGCCTACAATAGCCGTTTGTGGGCGGAGGAAGATTTAGCGCGCCGCACCCGTGTCAGTGATGGCGAAATTGCCGCCAATAAACGGGCCATCGATGGTTTTAACCAGGTCCGCAATGATGCGACCGAACGCATCGATGAATGCTTGTTACTGCTTTTAGGTTTGGTCGATGCCGATTCAGCCCGCACCGATGCCCCTGTTTCCGTGGTTCCTACAGGTGCCAGACTTAACAGTGAAACGGCGGGTAGTATGGTGGATCGGATGTCCATCATGGCTTTGAAAATTCATGCTATGCAACAACAAACGCAGCGCACCGATGTCGATGATGCTCATCGAATCTCTAGTGAAATGAAGTTAAAGCGGCTGTGCCAGCAGCGCCAAGATTTAGCGGATTGTTTCGATGCCTTGTTGCAAGATGCTCAGGCAGGCAAGGCCTACTTTAAGGTATATCGCCAATTCAAAATGTATAACGACCCCCGGTTCAATCCTGCATTGGTGGCCGAACAAACTCAGGCACATCAATAACCATGCGCATATTGCTGGTTAAAACATCAAGCATGGGGGATGTGGCCCATGCGCTGCCTGTGGTGCATGATATTCTTCAAAATGTCCCACACGCTCAGATAGATTGGCTGGTTGAGCCCGCATTTGCGGCTTTGCCGCAATTATGCCAAGGCATTCATGAAGTGCATTTATTGCCATGGCGGCGCTGGCGTAAGCAACTCCATAAAGCCTCTACTTGGGCTGCCATGCGTCAATTGCGCCAAAGCCTGCGTGCGTGTGCTTATGATGTGGTGATTGATTTGCAGGGTTTGGTGAAAAGTGCCTTTTGGGCCAGTGCCACTAAAGTTCCGGTTTGGGGCTATGATGCCGAAAGTGCTCGCGAGGGCCTGGCGTGTCAGTTCTATGCCCGCAAAGTAGCCGTGAGCCGACAACTTCAGGCGGTTCAACGATGCCGCGAACTGGTGGCCACATTGTTGGGCTATGTCACGCCCACCACAGCGCCCACATTTGGCATGCGGCCTCCGCCATTATCTGCCGAGATATTGCCTGAGCGGCTATTGGCTCGGCCCTATGCGGTGTTGGTGCCCAATGCAAGCCGACCTGAAAAATTATGGCCGCTCGAACACTGGTGTACCTTAGGACAGCAGTTACAGTCCCAAGGATTAAGCCCTGTGATTTTGTGGGGCAGCTCATCCGAGCAGGACTACGCACAGCGGATTGCCCGGAGTTGTAACGGCTGGGTGCCGCCTTTTTTAAAAGTAGCCCAAGTATGTAGCGTGATGTCACAAGCGCAGGTGGTGGTGGGTTTAGACACCGGTTTTACGCATATAGCGGCGGCAGTGGGTTGCTCAGTGGTGGGTATTTATTGCGATCACCCACCCGAGTTGGCAGGGCTAATGGGGGATGGAACTTTAATTAGCTTGGGCGGAAAGGGCAAGAGCCCAACTTTAGAGAGTGTACTGTCGGCGCTAGCGAGAATTCAAAGTTCATCCATCCGCTGAGGTGGGTAAGCATCCCAGTTAAGACACCCGGGACACTGCCAGAAATAACGCTGGGCTTCAAAGCCGCATGCAGCACAGCGATAGCGATGTAAGGGCTGACTGCTGCGCTCAACTGCCGTTTGAAGTTCAGACACCAAAGATGCATCAAGATGCTCGGATGGGAGTTGTAAAACAGCTGCAGCAGCCGATAGGCTGGGGTGCTGATGCAAGTGCTGCTGTAACCGAGCTGGCTTTTGACTGGGTTCAAGAGTCGATAGCGCCTGAAGTATGTCTAAGCTGGGGCGTAATTCATAGGCTGCTTGAAGTAGTTCTAAGGCAGAGCTATAAACCTCACTATGTTT
>JAUMCS010000031.1:0-5596 GCA_032122355.1 Burkholderiaceae bacterium | reverse complement strand
GCCAGTTGGGCTATGTCATCAGCAATTAAATCGAGTGGTGCTGTGGGTAAGTTGAGTAAATCGCCCCATACTTTTAAGGCCTGATCAGGGCGAATAGGATGGGCATATAAAGCCCAGAGTTGGCCCAACATGACGTATGCTCTGGGTGATTGGGGGGCAATGGCCTGGGCTAATTGCAGCTGCTTTAGTGCTGCATCGGTATCGCTTTTGAGCAACATGCTGGCGATTTCACAGCGGTAATGGGCCACTTGGCTCGTATATGAACCTATGCCTAGGGTTTCGAGTTTTTCAGCCATGCTGATGGCAGCTGCCCAATCACGCGAGCGTTCATAAAGTGCGAGTAACGCACGACAAGATTCTATTTCGTAGGAGCTTCCCATGAGCTGCAAATGGGCTTGCTCGGCGCGATCAAATAAACCGGCTTTGGTGAAATCTTGGGCGAGCGCATATTGAGCCCTCACGCGATCGGATGAAGATAAATCGCCCCGAGCAATCAAATGCTCATGTACACGGACAGCACGCTCAAATTCACCGCGTCTGCGAAATAGATTGCCTAAAGCAAAATGCAGTTCGGTGGTTTCGGGGTCATGTTGCATGGCATCGATGAAGGCATCGATCGCTTTGTCTTGCTGCTCATTGAGCAGATAATTTAATCCGGTGTAGTAGGTTTTAGGTGATGTGCGCAACTCGCGTTGCCATTGTTTGAGATCAACCCGAGAGGCTAACCAACCTAGGGCAAATGCAATAGGAAGGGAAATTAAAAACCAATGGAGTTGAAAGTCAATCACGGTTTAAGGGGCCGCGTCGCGCAGCACTGCGATGCCGCAACCAGCTGGGGGTCATGGCCAAAATACCCGCAACACATCCGATGATAAAGGCAAGTAACACAATGATGACTAATGGTGCGTGCCAGTCAATACCAAAAAACCAGCGTATCGAAACGTCTTGTTGGTTATTCAGTGCGAATGCAAAGAGAGCAAAGAATATGAATGCACGGATGAACCAGACGATGAGTCGCATGAAATCAGAGTGTGGAGTATAGTGAAAGGAGTATAAAAGGTACAGTAATATATATTAGGTTTTGCTGTCAACAGCAATTTTTAGGGCTTTGCCCATTTTAAAGCGGGGTACCAATTTTTCGGGTACCTCAACCGCCTCACCATTGCGAGGATTGCGTCCTAAACGAGGTGAGCGGCGAGATACCGAAAAGCTACCAAAGCCTCGTATTTCAACCCGATGCCCTTTGGCAAGAGCATCTGACATGGCATCTAAGATGATTTTCACCGCAAGCTCGGTGTCCTTAGCCGGCAGCTGGTGAAAGCGTTCGGTGAGGTCTGAGATGAGGTCAGATCTTAAAAATGCCATGATGGTTTTCTCCGATGCGAATGGGCGAAAGTTTGATCAGTTTTGGTTATTCTGATCTAACTTGGCACGCAATAACGCGCCCAGGCTGGTTGTGCCAGAAGCAGCTTCACGCTCATTGGCTTGGGATAGTCGCTGCATAGCTTCTTGCTGGTCAGCGCTGTCCTTGGCTTTGATCGACAGCTGAATGGTGCGGGCCTTGCGATCAATGTTGGTGATCAAAGCGGTAACTTCATCGCCTTCTTTGAGCAGGGTACGCGCATCTTCAACGCGGTCGCTAGAAATATCAGAGGCACGCAATTGGCCAATCACATCCTCAGCCAATTCAATCTCAGCACCACGGGCATCGACAGTTTTCACCTTGCCAGTTACCACAGAGCCACGATCATTGATCGCTGAGAATGTGGCAAAGGGGTCACCATCGAGTTGCTTGATACCCAAGGAAATACGTTCGCGTTCGACATCCACGGCCAACACAACGGCTTCAACTTCTTGGCCTTTTTTATAGTTGCGAACAGCAGCTTCGCCAGGCTCAGTCCATGACAGATCGGATAAGTGCACCAAGCCATCAATACCATGCGCCAAACCAATGAATACACCAAAATCAGTGATGCTGCGGATGGGGCCTTTGACCTTGTCGCCACGCTTGGCGCTAGCTGAGAATTCTTCCCAGGGATTGGGGCGGCATTGCTTCATACCCAAGGAAATACGGCGTTTGTCTTCATCAATCTCCAGAATCATGACTTCGGTTTCATCACCTAATGCCACCACTTTGGTTGGGCTGATGTTTTTGTTGGTCCAGTCCATTTCAGAGACGTGTACCAAGCCTTCAATGCCGGGTTCGATTTCAACAAAGGCGCCATAGTCGGCAATATTGCTGACCTTGCCGAAAATACGGGTGCCTTGTGGGTAGCGGCGAGCCACGCCAAGCCAGGGGTCTTCGCCCATTTGCTTGATACCGAGTGAAACACGGTTTTTGTCGGTATCAAACTTCAATACTTTAGCGGTAACTTCTTGGCCAACCGTGACCACTTCGTTGGGGTGACGCACACGGCGCCATGCCATATCGGTGATGTGCAGCAGGCCATCGATGCCACCCAAATCAACGAATGCACCGTACTCGGTGATGTTTTTCACAACGCCATGGACAATAGAGCCTTCGCTCAAATGCTCAAGTAACTTGGCGCGTTCTTCACCCATAGAGGCCTCAACGACAGCGCGGCGGCTGAGCACCACGTTGTTGCGTTTGCGATCGAGTTTGATCACCTTGAGTTCGAGTGTTTTGCCTTCAAAGGGGGATAAGTCTTTGATGGGGCGGGTATCAATGAGTGAGCCCGGTAAAAAAGCGCGAATACCGTTAACTAAAACAGTGAGGCCGCCTTTGACCTTGCCATTGCAGGTGCCAGTGACAAATTCACCGGTTTCAAGGGCGGTTTCAAGGCTCAACCAAGAGGCTAAACGCTTGGCTTTGTCGCGTGACAAAATGGTGTCGCCGTAACCATTTTCAAATGCGTCAATCGCAACCGAAATGTAATCGCCCACTTGGACTTCGATTTCGCCTTGATCGTTTTTGAATTCTTCAATAGGAACATAAGCCTCGGATTTAAGGCCAGCATTAACCACCACAAAACTGTGATCAATACGAACCACCTCTGCCGAAATCACTTCGCCAGCGCGCATGTCGCGCTTTTGTAAGCTTTCTTCGAAGAGGGCGGCAAATGATTCACCGCCAGCGGTGGTAGAAGGAGATATTTGCATAAATTTCCTGTGTGGCGACACTTCAAGAAGTGATCGCTTAATAGCAGTACAAGACTGCGGTTAGAGTTGAAAAAACAACACCTGATACACGTCACCGACTAGAGCCATTGAAGTGCAGAGATGCTGACATGAAAAACCTTTTAAGTTCAGCGCACTGGTTAGATGCATTTGTCTTCAAAAGGTCTGCGTTGTGCCCACCAACCCAAAACTTGTTGAACAGATTGCTCAATGCTGAGATCGGAGTTGTCAAGCAGTAACGCATCTTTGGCCGGCATAAGCGGGGAAACAGTACGTTGAGTATCGCGCAGGTCTCGAGCTTGCAGCTCTGCCAAAAGACTATCTATTGTAACTTCTATTCCTTTTGAAAACAACTGCTTAGCCCGTCTTTGGGCTCTTTTTTCGGCGCTGGCCGTTAAAAAAACCTTGAGATGAGCATCCGGAAAGATTTGGGTGCCCATGTCGCGTCCGTCTGTGACCAATCCGGGGAGTTGACGAAATGACAGTTGTAGGGTGTGCAAGGCAGTACGAACAGAGGCTAAAACGGATACGCGCGAGGCTAGGCTTCCTGTGGATTCAAGACGTAATTCATGTTCAATACACTCTTGATCTAGCCATACACCTTGGGTCGTAAATTGCAGCTTCAAACGTGCCGCCAGCTGGGCAATTGCATTTTCTTGCTGTTGATCTTGCTGCGGCCCGGACTCACTAGTAATGAGACCTGCGCGCAGGGCAGCAATTCCCACGGCACGGTAAAGCGAGCCTGAATCTAAATACTGATAACCCAGTTGTTGTGCTAATGCCGAGGCCAGCGTGCCTTTGCCAGAGGAGCTAGGGCCATCAATGGTGATCACAGGAATGTCAGGCGGGGCACTATTGGTGCATTCGAAGAAATGCTCGAAATAATCAGGAAATGTTTTGGCCACACATCGAGGGTCTTGAATGCGCATGGCTAAACCATTCAGTGTGGTTAACGATAGGCACATGGCCATACGGTGGTCGTCGTAGGTGGCAAAACTCGCCGATCGCCAATGGTTAGGGGATGTGATGGCAATCCAATCGTTACCCGATTGGACTTTGGCGCCTACCTTGCGAAGCTCGCTAGCCATGGCCTCAATCCGGTCGGTTTCTTTCACACGCCAGCTGGCGATACCCGTCAGCCGAGTAGTGCCTTCGGCATACAGTGCCATGGCACATAGCGTCATGGCGGCATCGGGAATGTGATTGCAATCTAAGGAGATGGCTTTGAGCGGCCATGCGCCACGTTGGACCTGAATGTGATTGGCATGAGCGTGAATGTGGGCACCCATGGCTTGCGCTGCTTCCAAAAAGCGAATATCCCCTTGAATGGAGTCGCGGCCCACACCCTGAATGCGTATGGGTTTGTCAGTGGCTGCTATGGCACCCAGTGCTACAAAATAAGACGCAGATGAGGCATCGCCTTCTATATGGATATGCCCGGGGGATTGATACTGGCTATGTTGAGGGATGGTAAAACGCTCCCAGCCATGGCGTTGCACCTCAATACCAAAGCGCTTTAAAAGTGCAAGGGTGATTTCAATATAGGGTTTAGAAATGAGCTCGCCCTTGACTTCTAAAACGATGTCACCCTGATGCGAAACCAGTGGTAATGCGAGTAATAAGGCCGTAAGGAATTGGCTGGAAACATCGCCTCGCACGGCAATGGGTTCGGATAGGTTCATGGCGGGTGAAGAGCCTTGATGAACCCCACCAATTTTCAGCGGCGGAAAACCGCTTGCTCCTAGGTAGCTGATGTCGCAACCCATTTGACGTAGGGCATCGACCAAATCAGCAATGGGCCGCTCGTGCATACGCGCAATGCCGCTGAGGGTAAATTCGCCCCCTTGTATAGCTGCCATGGCAGCCAGAGCTGCCGTTAGTGGCCGCATAGCGGTGCCGGCATTGCCTAAGAATAAATCGGCTTGTTGTACCTTGAGCTGACCACCCAAACCCTGTATATCTAATGCCTTACCCTCAGGGGTGCTGCGCCAGTGCAGTTGGCAGCCCAATGTTTGTAAGGCCTGGAGCATGACATGGGTGTCATCCGATTCAAGTAAATCGTGAACAGTGGTCGTGCCTTGGGCTAATCCGGCCAGCAATAAAACGCGGTTCGAGATGCTTTTAGAGCCCGGTAGTTGTACCGTTCCTTGCGCGTTGAGCAAAGGGGGAATATCTAAAAAAGGAATGGAATACATGCCGTGATGGATCAGGATTGGGGCCAGCTAGAGCGAAGTGCGGATGCGCTTTGAATGAGGTTTTCTAGCTGGACGGGAGAGTTGTTGCGGAGCGCAGACCGCAGCGATTCAAGGGCGATACCAAAATGGCGGAGTTGTTGTTCCATCTCATCGGAATTGGCCATCAAAATATCGCGCCAGATGGTGGGGTCTGATGCAGCAATACGGCTGAAATCACGGAAGCCAGAACCTGCCATGGCTAAGAAATCAGTACACTGGCTTTG
>JAUMCS010000030.1:0-2559 GCA_032122355.1 Burkholderiaceae bacterium | reverse complement strand
AAGCCAACGCGGCGCTTCTACCGCCTGTTGAATATCCAAGCCATGGTCAATCATGGCGCTGTAGGCCTGCAACTGGATTTGCGGTTGCCCATCGGCGCCCATGCAGCCCATGACGCTCCACAGCTTGTTTTGGCGAAAACCGATGGACGAAATCAAGGTGTGCATGGGGATCTTGCCCGGCGCAAGCACATTAGGGTGACCGTCTTGCAAAGAAAAATAGGCGCCTCGGTTTTGCAACACAACGCCGCTGTCGAGACTTACCACGCCAGAGCCAAATGCGCCATAAAGGCTGTGAATCAGCGACACCGCTTGGCCTTGTTCATCCACCACCGCGATGTACACCGTGTCGCCACGCAAACTGCCGTAGGAGGGCACTTGATCCCAAGCCAAAGCCTTTTCACGGTTGATCAACATGCGCCGTTGGTCAAGGTAAGCGTCGTTCAGCAAATGCGCCATTGGCATATCGGTGAAGGACGGGTCTCCCAACCAGCGGTCACGATCGTGGTAGCTGATTTGCTTGGCTTGCACCATCAGATGGATACGTTCGGGGTCATAAAAATCTTTTTTGTGCAGCTCAAAAGGTTCAATCAGCTTGAGCATTTGCAAGACGGTAAAGCCTTGCGTGGGTGCGGGGGTTTGGTAGAGCGTCAGGTCTCGGTAACTGCCTACAAGCGGCTCGCCCCATTCGGCTTGTTGCCGCATTAAGTCGTCCGCAGTGAAAAAACCGCCGTGCTCCTTGGACAGCGCGGCCAAGGCTTTGCCTGTTTCGCCTTGGTAAAAACCGGCCTGGCCTTGTTCGGCAACAGCCTGCAGGGTTCTGGCTAAAGCGGGGTTTCGCCTTGTTTCTCCTGTACTGGGCAATTTGCCATCGGGTGCAAAAAGCGCAGCCCAGCCTGGCTGGGCACTGCAATCGGATTGACAGCTCTGCATCCAACCCGCCAAGCGCTGGGTGACGGGGTAGCCATTGTGGGCAAAGTCGATGGCAGATGCCAAGATACGTGGCAAACCCAGTTTGCCGTAGGCCTTATGAGCTTCGCACCAACTTGATACCGCCCCTGGCGTGGTCAAGGTGGCAGGCCAGACACCACGAAACGGCACCTCACTCAAACCTTTGTTTTTGAAAAATGCGGGGTCTGCACTTGCAGCTGCGCGTCCGCCGCCATTAAGGTAGCGCACTTTCCCAGTTTTGGCATCATGGATGAGCCAAAAAGCATCGCCACCCATGCCCGTCATGTGGGGATAAATCACGCCCAAAACAGCAGCAGTGGCAATGGCCGCATCAACCGCCGAGCCACCTGCTCTAAGCACATCTGTGCCAGCAGCCGAGGCCAAACTGTGGGGCGAGGTGACCATGCCACGTGGGCTGAGGGTGGCCGGACGACCAGTCTGCATATCCATAACAAGCTCCTGAAACGGCGGGTAGAAATTCAAATAGGTTAAATAATATTAGCACGGTATCCATGCACGCAATGTGCATGGAATTTTCACAAAGCCAACCACTCGGATCTACTTCAAATTGGACCCAGCAAAGTATCTGAAATTTTCCATCTAACTTCTTGCGCACTCAAATCAACTGAAATTAAACCAAGGGATTCCCTTTATTGCTTGTATTCAAAATCTATCTACATTGATCAAAGGTCAACTGCTCACCGAAGGATTTTGCTAAGAAAACCATGAGCCAATTCTTAGACCAAAGTCAGCGAGCCATTTACTCAGTGAGCCCAGATGACACCATTAGGCAAGCCCTATAAGTGATGGCGCTCATTTCTATTGGCGATGTAGTTCGAGAAATGATTGCGTATCAGAAATCAATGATAGAACAGTTGCAAAGTTATATCGCTGGATAGAAACTTTGCTAGGAAATTCCCTATATCTTCTTGTATTTGAGGGATTCAGAATAGGCAGCGATAGTCTTCTCATCCATCTTTCGTGACTTTGATCAAGGAGAAATCAGATGTACCAAAAAATCATTTTGGCTTACGACGGATCGCTTGAAAGTCAGCAGGCATTGCTCAATTGCAAAGACCTCTCACAATGGGAGCATGCAGCAGTCCATCTACTTTCAGTGGTTCCCTACGAAACAATTTCAATGGGCCATGAGACCTCTTACTACAGCGAGCCTGAAAACAAAATCGAGGAAGAACGGCGTTTGAAAATTCTCAACGAAGGTGTTGAACAGCTTAAGAACGCAGGAATTGAGGCCACCGGAAAATTACTCAAAGGTGACGCCGTTGATAAGATCGTTGAACACGCGCATACCATTGGCGCAGATTTGATCATGCTAGGCCATCAGCATCGTGACAATTGGCTGGAAAGATGGTGGGCCGGTTCAATTCCAAAAGCTTTGATTGAGCACTCACCATGTAGTGTTTTAGTGGTCATCATCAAATAAAAATGAGGATGAGTGATTGAGCCTATCAGATTGCTGTTTTATCTTTTACGGACGCATTCAGACGGCAAAAATTGATTCACTGCACGAAACGTCCAACCATAAACTAACAAACCTCGGGCATGAGCTTCTTTGATCAGCTCAGTGGATGGCAGTAAACGTCGGCCATC
>JAUMCS010000029.1:0-17574 GCA_032122355.1 Burkholderiaceae bacterium | reverse complement strand
GGCTTGGTATAGGCACTCACCAAGCGCAGGGCATCACGGCTGTTCAGCCGTTCTTTGGTTTGCCCCTGAAACTGGGGGTCTAGCACCTTGGCCGACAAAATAAAATGGGCGCGCCCAAATACATCTTCCGGCATCAGCTTAACCCCTTTGGGCAATAAGGCATGCAAATCAATAAAGCCCTTCACCGCTTGGAATAAGCCCTCTTTCAACCCCGCTTCATGCGTACCGCCAGCCACCGTGGGTATTAAATTCACATAGCTCTCGCGCAATAAATGGCCCTCGGCTGTGAAGGCTAAGCACCAGGCGACACCTTCACCCTCGGCAAAATTTTCGGTTTCAGTATCACTGGCGTAACGCTGCCCTTCCAACATCGGTATCAAGAGATCCGCATCCAAGCTTTGCATCAGGTAGTCGCGCAAGCCCCCCTGATACAACCAGCGTTGTTTTTCGCCGGTTTTTTCTATGTGCAACTGAATTTCCACGCCCGGCATTAAAACCGCTTTACTGCGCAACAAATGCACCAATTCAGCCCGTGGCAATTCCGCGGATTCAAAATACTTGCCATCCGGCCATACGCGTACAGCAGTGCCCTGCTTGCGCTCACCCGCTTGCCAAGGACGAATAGCCAAAGGCTCGATCACATCACCACCCGCAAAGGCCAGCTGAGCGGATTGCCCCTCTCGCCATACTTGAACTTGCAAACGCCGCGCCAAGGCATTGGTCACACTGACACCCACACCATGCAAACCACCTGAAAAGCTATAAGCCCCGCCAGAACCTTTATCAAACTTACCACCGGCGTGTAGGCGCGTAAAAACAATTTCCACCACCGATGCCCCTTCATCAGGGTGTATGCCAAACGGAATACCGCGCCCATCGTCTTCGACACTGACCGATCCATCCGTGTGCAGAGTAACCCCTATTCGCCTGCCGTAACCGGCCAAAGCCTCATCAGCAGCGTTGTCAATCACCTCTTGCACAATATGCAAGGGATTATCGGTACGGGTGTACATACCGGGCCGTTGTTTTACCGGCTCTAGCCCCTTCAATACACGAATAGAAGCTTCGCTATAACCTGGGGTAGGCTTGGAAGAAGTTGTGTTTAAACGCATAGATGGGGAAGATGTTGCCATAATGATAAACATTTTATGAGCTTGCGCACTTCACAGCACAAGCTCTGACGATAGAGTTCAAACATGAAAATTTTAGTCACAGGAGCCGCAGGATTTATTGGCTCTGCCACCGCACAAATACTACTGCAACGAGGCGATCAAGTCTGGGGGTTGGATAATCTTAACGATTATTACAGCGTGCAGCTCAAACGTGACCGCCTTGCCCGCCTCACACCCCACCCGCAATTTCACTTTATTCAACAAGACCTAGCTGACCGCGCCGCGATGGCCGCTTTATTTCAGCAGCAGCATTTTGACCGTGTGATTCATTTGGGCGCACAAGCCGGAGTACGATATTCGCTGCAAAATCCTCACGCCTATGTCGATAGTAACTTAGTGGGTTTTGTGAATGTCTTGGAGGGCTGCCGCCAAACCCAAGTACAGCACCTGACCTACGCCTCTAGCTCAAGCGTGTATGGTGGCAACACCCAAATGCCGTTTTCCCCGAATGATGCCGTAGACCATCCGGTTAGCCTTTACGCAGCCACCAAAAAAGCCAATGAACTGATGGCCCACACCTACAGCCATCTTTATCAAATTCCCACGACGGGATTACGCTTTTTTACGGTCTATGGGCCATGGGGTAGGCCTGATATGGCCCTGTTTTTATTCACCCGAGCTATTTTAGAAGGCCGCCCGATCGATGTTTTTAATCATGGGCAAATGCAACGGGACTTCACCTACATTGATGATATTGTGGAAGGCATCATCCGGGTTAATGACCGCGCTGCCACCGCTGACCCCTACTACGACAGTGATCATCCCCAAGCCTCTACCAGTACGGCACCCTACCGTGTATTCAATATTGGTAATCATCAACCCATTGCACTTCTGGAGTTTATAGAAACCTTAGAAAAAGCCCTGGGTAAAACGGCACACAAAAACTGGCTACCTCTTCAAGCCGGCGATGTATTGGCCACCTATGCCGATGTGCAGTCTCTGGAAAACTGGATTGGTTTTAGTCCCAGCACCTCACTGGCTGATGGCATTGAACGCTTTGTCAAGTGGTACCGAACCTACTACCCAGTATAGTTACGGCTTTGCAGCCTTCGCATCCGCCGCAATGGCCCATTCAGTCGGTTGCTGTGGTTGGTTTGGGCTATGTAGGCTTGCCTTTGGCTGTTGAATTTGGTCAACGCATACGCACCATCGGCTTTGATACCAATGAAGCCAAAGTGCAAGCCTGCCAACGAGGACAAGATCCGTCGCAGGAACTCAGCGCAACGCAAATGGCAGCGGCCACATGGGCTACTTATACCGTGGACGCGCAATCCCTGGCTACGGCCGATGTGATTATTGTGGCAGTCCCCACACCGGTGGACAGTGCCCACAACCCCGATTTTTCGCCACTGATCAATGCCTCTCGCAGCATTGGGCAGCACATGAAGGCAGGGGTTACTGTCGTTTATGAAAGCACCGTTTACCCTGGTGCTACCGAAGAAATTTGTATCCCTGAATTAGAAAAAAGCTCGGGCAAGCAATGGAAGCGCGATTTTTCCGTGGGCTATAGCCCTGAACGCATCAATCCTGGTGATCCGGATCATACCCTCACACAAATCAAAAAAGTGGTCAGCGGCGACACCCCAGATACCTTAGCAAAAGTCGCAGCTTTATATGAGTGGATTATTCAGCCTGGCGTATACCAAGCCAGCTCGATTCGGGCGGCTGAGGCCGCCAAGGTCATCGAAAATACTCAGCGTGACCTGAATATCGCCTTGATGAATGAGTTGGCCATTCTGTTCAAAAAACTCCAACTTGACACCTCTGAGGTTTTAGCCGCAGCATCCACAAAATGGAACTTTATGCCCTTTAAGCCTGGCCTTGTAGGCGGGCATTGCATTGGCGTTGACCCCTATTACCTCACACACAAAGCCGAACAACTCGGCTACCACCCGCAGGTTATTTTGGCGGGCCGACGCATCAATGACAGCATGGGGCCATTCATTGCAGAGCAAACGATTAAGCAAATGATTACCCATGGCCTTGCCATCAGGGGCGCCAAAGTCAGTATTGCTGGATTAACCTTCAAAGAAAACTGCGCTGATTTGCGCAATAGCAAGGTTGTCGATGTCGTCACCGAACTTAAAAGCTATGGTGTGGATATTTTTCTCACAGATGCCTTTGCTCATGCCCCCGAGGTTCAGGGCATTTATGGCCAACCCTTGTTAAGTTGGAATGATTTACCCATGTCGGATGTCTTTGTCGCAGCAGTTCCGCATAAAGTCTACAGATCTATGAATGAAAACGATTGGCGCAAGAAAATACGATATGGCGGTGTTTTTATCGATGTCGGTGCAGCATTTGATCAAAAGCAGCTTCAGCAAATGGGCTTATTGGTTTGGAGGCTCTAATTAGTCACCCCTGAATTACTCATAAGTCACTGATATTTATTGAAAAATATTATAAAATATGGCCCACTAACTAAGTGGGCGGATTCAAGCAGGAAGTTGCATCAATGTAATCACCAGGCTGGGTATTGCAACGCAAAGCATCAAGTTTTTATGCGTGATATTTAAAGTAGCCAATCTTCCTTAACTCACAAGCTGGGCAAACCCCGCACCCATATCCCCAAATGTGCCGTTGTGTACGATCTCCATGGTAGCAGGTGTGGGTATGCTCAATGATAATTTCTAATAATTCGGATTGCCCCAGCTGTTCGGCTAAATGCCATGTTTGTGCTTTATTCAGGAACATCAAAGGCGTTTCTATCGTGATGGGTGTATCAAGCCCCAAACTCAAGGTAACTTGCTGAGATTTAAGCGTGTTATCTCGGCAATCAGGGTAGCCCGAATAGTCTGTTTCACACATTCCCCCTACCAAAACTCGAATACCGCGCCGATAAGCTAGTGCTGCGGCCAAATTAAAGAATAACAAGTTACGCCCGGGCACAAAGGTGTTGGGTAATCCATTGCTTTGCATTTCAATCGCCCGTTCATCGGTAAGTGCTGTATCACTGATTTGCCCCAACAGGCTTAAATCGAGAAGATGATCGGGGCCCAGGCGGCTTTGCCAATGAGGAAATTGTTGAGCTAACGCCTGCAAAATCGTGGGTCGGCAAGTCAATTCGACTTGATGTCGCTGACCATAATTAAAACCAATGGTTTCTACATGATCATAGTGTGATAGCGCCCAAGCCAAGCAAACAGTGGAGTCTTGGCCGCCTGAAAACAGCACCAAAGCAGAGCTCATGTGCGCACTTCCCCTTGGCCTAGTACCACCCATTTCAGGCTGGTTAATCCCTCTAATCCTACGGGGCCGCGTGCATGAAATTTATCGGTACTGATACCAATTTCAGCACCTAAACCGTATTCAAAGCCATCAGCAAAACGCGTGCTGGCATTGACCATCACGCTGGAAGAATCCACTTCTCGCAAAAAGCGCATAGCATGGGTGTGGTTGGTGGTGAGTATGGCATCGGTGTGATGCGAGCCATAGTGATTGATGTGGTCAATGGCTTCGTCAAGGCTACCCACTACCTTCACACTCAAAATCGGTGCCAAGTATTCTTCAAACCAATCTTGTTCCGTCGCCGCACGCACATAAGCGCCAGGAACTTGGCTGAGTATGGCCAATGCCTGCGGGTCGCAGCGCCATTCAATGCCTTTAGAAGCAAACAAGGCACCTATCCTTGGCAAGAAAGTCGCTGCCTGGGCTGCATGAACCAACAGGCTTTCTGTCGCATTGCAAGGGCTGTATTTTTGTGTTTTGGCATTGTCGGTTACTTTCAGCGCCAAATCCAAATCTACTTCCGCGTCCACATAGGTATGGCAATTGCCATCTAGGTGTTTAATCACGGGGACTTTGGCCTCTTGGCTAATGCGCTCAATTAGGCTTTTGCCGCCGCGGGGGATGATGACATCTACCCACTGTGGCATGGTGATCAGCTGACCCACAGCAGCACGATCGGTGCTGGCAATCAGTTGTACTGCTGATTCGGGTAAGCCAGCTTGTAGCAGTGCCGTTTGTACGCAGCGCCATAACGCCAAGTTGCTGTGCAAGGCTTCAGAGCCGCCTCGTAAAATGGCGGCATTACCGCTTTTAATGGCAAGGCTGGCGGCTTCAATGGTGACATTTGGCCGGCTTTCATAAATCATGCCGAATACGCCCAGTGGCACGCGCATTTGCCCTACGCTGATGCCGCTGGGGCGGCGTTTGACGCCCGTGATTTCCCCAATGGGGTCGGGCATGGCGCTGAGCTGCTGGCAGCCCTGAGCCACTGTCGCAATCACTTTGGGGGTTAAGCGCAAGCGGTCAATCAAAGGCTCGGCCAAACCTTGTGCCTGAGCTTGCGCAATGTCTAGCGCATTAGCGGCTTGTAGTGCATCAGACTGCGCTAACAAAAGCTCCGCTAAGGCATCCAGCGCATGGTTTTTCATGGCTGCCGAAGCACGCGCCATCGGTGTGGCTGCGCGCCTGGCGGCTTGGCCTACCTGCGCCATGTAGCTGGGAATATCTGAAATGAGTGTTGAGGCAGAGAATGTCATCATGAAAACTGTGAGAGTAATTGCAACCACAGTGGTGCAATCAGGGCAAATAAAACCGTGCTGACCACGATGGTGGCACTGGCTTGTGGAATTTGTGTTTGATAGCGCTGAGCAAACAGCAAAGCATTGCTGCCATTAGGCAATGCTGCTACCAGTACTAAAACGGATAAGGTGGTACCTGAAATGCCCAAACCCCAATGAGCCAGGGCCAGCACCATAGCGGGTTGTACCACCATTTTACCCAGCGCAAACGCTAAGGCCACCCGAAAGTACCCTTTGACCCCGTAATGGGCCAGGGATAGGCCGATGAGAACTAAACAAATCGGCACGACACCCGAGGCTAATATTTGCAGCGCTTCATCCATCGGTTGAGGCATGGCCAGACCCGCTAAGTTCCAACTCAAACCCGCTAAAACAGGCAAAATCACAGGATGAATGAACGTATTGCGTAGCAGAGGTGTCAAGGCACTTAGGATGGAGCGAGACGTGCCTGGAGTTGCTGTGCGGCTTAAATCCCACTCGGCGAGTACAGTAGCTGCGGTGAGCAATGTAAGGGCATGCAGGCTGATAATCGCCACATGAATCGATAAACCGGCATCCCCATACAAAGCTGCGACAAAAGGCAAACCCACTTGCAAGGTGTTGCCAAATGTCGCCATCATGGCTCGGGTGGCGGGTTGGGCAGGATCTAAGTGCTTTAAGCGTATGCGGTTGTAACCATAAACAACAAAAAGCCATAGCAGCACGGGGCCGTAGTAGCCGGTCAGGGCATGCCAGGGTAAATGCTGTAAATCCACTGTTGCCGTTGAGCGAAAAAGCAAGGCGGGCATGAGCATATAAAAAGCAATGGCAGATATGGCCTTAACCGGCTCAGGCCCTTTCATGGCCGAGGTATGGCCGGCATACCAGCCGGCGCCAATCACAGCGATGAGAACCAACAGTTTCAGGAACACTGTTTGGGTCATGCTGGAGCTCCTTTAGCCCTTAGCGGTTTTTCGGGCAGCCACTTTGCGCGCCGGAGCACGAGCTTCAAATTCAAACCCTACTTTGCCTGCTTTATCGTCCCAAACTAAAAAGGCCTTGAATTTGCGTCGGGTTTTATTCGAGACAAAATTTTCTAGCAGCGGAGTTTTTCCGATGCTGAGTAGGCTTTGCATGTCTTGTGCAGATATCGGTTGTTGCAAGATGATTTTGCCGCTTTTGAAGTCGCAAGTGATGCGCTCACCCACGCTGTGCTCACAAACATATTGGCTGCCATGCTCGTAAATTTGTCCTTGGCATTTAGGGCAGTGGCCTAATGAGGTTTGCTCACTAAAACTGACGGGCTCACCATCGTTTTGTCCTGAATCACTGGCCTCACCGAAATCAAATTCCAATTTCCAGTTAGCGATGGCTTCATCCTGCACCAATTTGAGTTCAGCCGTAAAAGGCCAGCCTGCTTTAGAGCGAAAGCCCTCTAGGGGGCCAATTGTTTTATCACGCAGCAGCAACTCAATTTCAGCAATTTCAAACGCTCGCCCAGCAGGGATTTTGGTCACCGAGAAGCCACAACCTTCACTGTCTCCGTTAGCGCCGGTACAGGAGTAACGGCGATAATTTTCTTTGACCACCCCACCACATTGAGGGCAGGCTTGTTGAAGTGTCAGATAGTCCCCAGGAATCGTATCGCGATTGTATTCTTTGGCTTTTTTCACAATGCGTTCGGTCATTTCCATGATTTCAGCCATGAATACTTCTCGCCGCAATCGACCGTGCTCCATTTCAGCTAATTGAAATTCCCAGTTGCCTGTGAGTTGGGGCTTGGTTAAGTCCTCAATACCCAAGCCTCGCAATAACGTTAGCAATTGAAAGGCCTTTGCCGTGGGTATTAATTCACGCCCATCGCGGAGGATATATTTTTCTGTTAACAGACCCTCAATAATCGCCGCACGTGTGGCGGGGGTGCCCAAGCCTTTTTCCGCCATGGCTTCACGCAACTCGTCATCATCAATGAGCTTACCGGCACCCTCCATGGCTGAAAGTAAGGTAGCTTCAGTGTATCGGGCCGGCGGGCGTGTTTTCAGCGCAATAGCCTCTAATGATTCAGCCTTCACTTTTTCGCCTTGAGTGACTGCTACCAAAGTCGCATCATCCCCTTGTTCTTCTCGCCCGTAAACGGCCAACCAGCCTGGTTTGACCAGCACTTTGCCTTTGGTTTGAAAGTGCTGCACAGGGCCCAAGCCTTCAATTGCTACGGCAACCTCACTAATGCGAGTGGTTTCTAAAAATTCAGCAGCAGGATAAAACACGGCGATAAATCGTTTGAGAACCAGCTCATAAAGTTTGGCCTCAACCTCCGTCAAGCCTTTGGGTGCCTGCAGGGTGGGAATGATGGCAAAGTGATCGGAAACTTTGGCATTGTCAAACACCTTTTTCGTGGGTTTAATATAGCCATTAGCCGCAGCTTTGCGTGCATGAGCGCTCAGCGAGGCCAAGGGGCCAGGTAAATCCGCATCAGCTAGTATGTCAAATGTCTGTTTGACAGTGCCCAAATAGTCCTCGGGCAAGTGCCGTGAATCCGTACGTGGATAGGTGAGTACTTTGTGCTTTTCATACAAAGCTTGTGCAATCGACAGCGTCGTTTTAGCTGAAAAACCAAAGCGCGAATTGGCCTCTCTTTGTAAGGTGGTTAAGTCATATAACCCTGGGCAGCTTTGCGTCACGGGCTTAGCTTCTTCACGTACGGCAGCCGGTTGTTGGCGGCAAGCTTGTACCAAAGCTTGGGCTAGCTGTTCACTCCAAAGGCGATCGGCTTTGAGCTCCGTGTCTTCATTTTTTTTGAATACAGGGTCAAACCACTTGCCTTCATACGAACCTGCTTGCGCGGCAAACTGTGACTTCACTTCCCAATAAGGGCGTGCCACATGCTTGCGAATAAGTTCTTCGCGCTCCACCACAATTGAAAGTGTGGGGGTTTGCACACGCCCGACCGTGGTCAGAAAAAAGCCGCCATCACGCGAATTGAATGCGGTCATGGCGCGTGTTCCGTTGATGCCAATCAGCCAATCCGCCTCGCTGCGGCTGCGAGCGGCATCGGACAAGCCGCGCATTTGTTGATCGCTGCGCAATTGCTCAAAGCCGTCACGAATGGCTTGGGGTGTCATGCTTTGCAGCCAAAGGCGCTGTATGGGTTTATCAATGGTTTTTTTCTCAGAGCCGGCATATTGCACAATCAATCGAAAAATCAATTCCCCTTCGCGGCCCGCGTCACAAGCATTGATCAAGGCATTCACATCTTTGCGTTTGATCAGTTTAACCAGGGCATTTAACCGCGCTTTGGCTTTGTCAATCGGGGCTAAATCAAAATGGGGCGGCAATACCGGCAAATGGGCGAAGCTCCACTTGCCTCGTTTAACATCATATTCTTCGGGTGCTTTGATTTCAACTAAATGGCCCACGGCTGAGGACACCACATGAGTATCATTTTCAAAATGATCTGTGTGCTTTTCAAACTTACCCCAAACAGGTGTGAGTGCTTTCACAATATCTTGAGCGACACTGGGCTTCTCGGCAATTATCAATGTTTTGTTCATAGGGCTGAATTGTTCAATAAAAAAGCTCAAACGGTTGCTTACAATGCAATTTTTCGTTGAGGCTGCTGATTCTCAGTGCAACAAGCTATGGTGTCAATATACCCAAAATCTCACGTCAGTACCTCCTCCGCATCGCGTGGACGGCGTATTCAAGTGCGCCGCAGTGGGATTCATGGCCGTGGTGTTTTTGCTTTACGCCCTTTGGCTAAGGGTGAGCGTGTGATCGAATATATCGGGGAAATTATCGATTGGAGCGAGGCCTTAGATCGGCACCCTCACGACCCTAACCATCCCGATCATACCTTCTATTTTCATTTGGATACTGGCCAGGTCATCGATGGAAACGTCAGCGGCAATTCTGCGCGCTGGATCAATCATTCTTGTCAGCCGAACTGTGAAGCGCGTGAGTGTGATGGTCATGTATACATACACACCTTACGCCCCATTGAGGCGGGTGAGGAGCTCAATTATGACTACCGCCTAACCTTAGATGAACGCTACACCCCAAGCTTAAAAAAACGTTTTTCTTGCTATTGTGGCAGCAACTTCTGTCGCGGTACGATGCTCGCGCCCAAGCGTCGGTAATATGCAATCGTTGCCGATAGCATGGGGGCTGCATGATCTATGGCAGCAGCTTCACCCTCTCATTCCCGGATTGACTATCGAGGTGGTGTCGCAAACCGATTCTACCAACACCCGTTTGCTCGAGCGTGTGCATACCGATGCCTCCCCCTGTTTGCTCATTGCCCAACATCAAACAGCAGGTCGGGGTCAGCAGGGTCGAGAATGGCAATCAAGGCCGCAGGAGTCATTGACCTTTTCCCTGGCTATGCCTTTTTCCCCGCGTAATTGGTTGGGCTTATCGCTGGCGGTGGGCTTGGCCTTGATAGAGTCTCTCGATCCGCATCAGGTTTTTCCGGCATTCGGTTTGAAGTGGCCTAACGATATTTGTTTGGTTGCGGATCAAACAGACTTTGCGTTGCGTAAAATGGGTGGTATCTTGATAGAAACCTGCGCCCTGCGCGGTGCCATGCGCTGGATGGTTATGGGTGTGGGGCTGAACATCCATTGGGCACCTAGCTCAGGGCTTTCATCAGGCTGGTCCAAGGATTATGCAGCTTTGGGAGATATTCTGCCCGAATTGAATGTGATTGAAGTTTTACATAGAACATTGCCGCATTTGGTGCAGATGTTGGTGCAATTTGAGCAGGCAGGCTTCGCGCCCTTGCAAGCGCGCTTTAATGCCCGTCATTTGTTGCAGGGGAGGTTTTTGCAGGTGAAGACCTCGGCGATAATTGCTGGTAAGGTACATTCGGTGGATGAGCGGGGAGCTTTGATCGTGCAAACTCACCAGGGCCCTGTGCCTGTGCATAGCGGTTCAGTTCAGTGGCCCACACTACCTGCGGGCATCACATAAACGGAGGAATCATGTTGCTGCGGAGTTTAATCATCATTCTATTGATTCTCAACGGCCTGGCATGGGCATTGAATGCAGGGTATTTGAAAGACTACATTGTTCTGCCCGATTATCAAGACAGCATTCAGCCCTATCGCTTGCTCGATCAATACGAGCCCGAGCGAATCATTTTCGTGCCAAAGGTCGCCAGCAGCCCGTAAGGGTCTGCTGGGTTGGCGTTAACCGTAAATCACGCGTGCCATTTCTAGACACTTATTGGAGTATCCCCATTCATTGTCGTACCAGGCAACAATTTTGACAAAAGTACCGTCTAGTGCAATGCCGGCTTCAGCATCAAAAATCGAGGTGCGGGTATCGCCACGGAAGTCAGTAGCAACCACTTTATCTTCGGTGTAACCCAATACCCCTTGTAGGCCACCTTGGCTGATGGGCGTGTGGCTCATGCGCTTCATTTCTGTGCAAATATCAGCGTAAGGCGTACTGGTGTTTAATTCCACGGTCAGGTCAACGACAGACACATCGGATGTCGGTACACGGAAGCTCATGCCGGTGAGTTTTTTATTCAAAGCAGGAATCACCACGCCTACCGCTTTAGCAGCGCCGGTGCTGCTGGGGATGATGTTTTCCAGAATACCGCGCCCACCGCGCCAATCTTTATTCGAAGGGCCATCGACGGTTTTTTGCGTGGCGGTGGCCGCGTGAACGGTGGTCATGAGTCCGCGTTTAATGCCCCACTGATTATTCAAAACCATGGCGACAGGCGCTAGGCAATTGGTGGTGCAGGATGCGTTAGAAATAATCGATTCACCCTTGTAGGTGCCATGATTAACCCCGTACACGAACATCGGTGTGTCATCCTTGGAAGGAGCAGACATAATCACCTTTTTAGCGCCAGCCTGTAAGTGTTTTTCGGCACCGGCCTTGTCTAAAAAGATACCGGTAGATTCAATCACCACATCGGCTTGAACATCACCCCATTTCAGTGCGGCAGGGTCTTTCTCGGCGGTCAGGCGAATTTTTTTACCATTGACGATCAAGGTATTGCCTTCTACGCTCACATCACCACGAAAACGGCCATGTACGCTGTCATATTGCAGCAAATAGGCCAAATACTGTGGCTCGAGTAAATCATTGATGCCCACCACTTCAATGTCGGGGAAATTTTGCAGGGCCGAACGCAACACATTGCGGCCAATACGACCAAAACCATTGATGCCAAGTTTAAGCGTCATGAGAATATGCTCCAGAGGAAGTAGGGTTAAGCAAATAAAGAAACGGGAGGTGCGGAGTGCAAGTATTACTTTTTGCGCTTTTTAGCCGCTTTCTTGGGGGCCGATTTTAACGCTGCCAATACAGTTGCCACCACATTTTCAGCGGTAAAGCCAAAATGATCAAACAAAACCGAAGCGGGTGCTGATTCGCCATATCGATTCAAGCCGATCACAGCAGCGCAGCCGTATTTCCACCAACCATCGGTGACACCGGCCTCGATAGCCACCCGTGGAATGCCCGCAGGTAAAACTTCGGTTTTATAGTCGATATCTTGACGATCAAAAACGCTGGTACTCGGTACTGAAACCACTCGAGCGGCAATTTGATGTGTTGCCAGCTGCGCTTGAGCTTGCAGGGCGAGTTGCACTTCCGAGCCGGTTGCCATCAAAACCACTTGCGCTTTTTTCTTTACGCCGACATGGCTTGGTTCGGTTAACACATAGGCGCCACGGGTAATGAGGTCGGCTTGTGTTTTGGGAGCATAGGCCAAATTTTGACGGGATAACAGCAGTGCGCTGGGGCGTTGGGTTTGCGCTAACGCCATGGTCCAGGCCACGGCGGTTTCTGTGGTATCGCAGGGGCGCCACACATCTAATCCGGGGATAAGCCGCAGGCTGGCGGCATGTTCCACGCTCTGGTGGGTGGGGCCATCCTCGCCTAAGCCGATCGAGTCATGCGTAAACACATGAATAACGCGTAGCTTCATGAGTGCGGCCATGCGCAGGGCGTTGCGGCTGTAGTCGCTGAAGGTGAGGAATGTTCCACCGTAGGGGATGTAGCCACCGTGCAAGGCAATACCATTCATGATGGCTGCCATACCAAACTCGCGCACACCATAATTGATATGTCGTCCGATTTGTCCGGTTTCAGTTTTGCTAACTTGGCCGTGTTCATCCATTCGAAGCGGGGGGGTCCTGCTGGTATTGGTTAAGTTCGATCCGGTCAAATCTGCACTGCCGCCAAGCAATTCAGGTATGTGAGCGGTGAAGGTTTCAAGCGCTAGCTGACTGGCTTTGCGGCTTGCCACCGTCTGAGCTTGTTCATGAGCATGCCCTACCGCATCCGTGGCAATATCAGCAAAGTGATCGGGCAATGCACCGGACATACGTCGCAAAAACTCTGCCGCTAAGGCGGGGTATTTTTGCTGATACTTGGCCATGCATTCATCCCATTGCTGCTGAGCTTGCGCACCCTGCTCGGTGGCATCCCAGCTGGCGTAGACATGCTCTGGTATTACAAAGGGTGCATAGGGCCAATCGAGATTCTGGCGTGTGAGTTCAATCTCGGCTGCACCAAGTGGTTCACCATGCGCTTTGGCCGTGCCCGCACGGTTGGGTGAACCCTTGCCTATATCGGTTTTGCAAACAATGAGGGTAGGCGCGTTATCGTGCGTTTTGGCCTGGCTAATGGCCTGATCAACCGCATCGACATCGTGCCCATCAATTGGGCCAATCACATTCCAACCGTAGGCCTTAAAGCGTTGTGGTGTGTCATCAATAAACCAAGGGCTAACTTGGCCATCAATGGATATGCCATTGTCATCATAAAAGGCAATCAGCTTGTGGAGTTTCCATGCACCAGCGAGTGCGCAGGTTTCATGGCTGATGCCCTCCATCAAACACCCATCACCCAAAAAGGCATAAGTGTAGTGATCAACAATAGCAGCTTCTGGTTGATTGAATTCTGCGGCCAGTAGTTTCTCGGCTAAGGCCATGCCTACCGCATTCGAAATACCTTGCCCTAATGGCCCAGTGGTTGTCTCAACTCCAGGGGTGATGCCCACTTCAGGATGGCCTGGCGTGAGGCTATGCAGTTGTCTAAATTGGCGTAATTCTTCCATTGGAAGCGGGTATCCGGTCAGGTGCAACAATGCATAAATCAGCATAGACCCATGGCCATTCGAAAGCACAAAACGGTCACGATTGGCCCATTGTGGATTTTTGGGGTTATGCCGTAAATGCCTGTCCCATAACGCTACTGCGATATCGGCCATGCCCATAGGGGCGCCCGGATGGCCCGAATTGGCTTGCTGCACAGCGTCCATGGCCAGTGCGCGGATGGCGCTGGCCATGAGGGAATTGGTTTGAGAGGAATTGAAGTAGGCCATGTTACATTGATATGGGTTTGATGAACATCGGTTTAACGATAAGCACGGATATATGAAATATCGAGCGTCTCATCGTAAATACGTATTTTAAGCGAATGATGCTTTTAATTCTTCATTCATTCTTGCAAAGATTCATCATTAGGACTAGAATCAAAACATTGCCATAAGTGTTTGTAGTTATTGATAAGATTGCTGTTGCGGGTAGTCCTATCTAGGGTTGCGGGAGGTCAAATGTTGAAATGCAGTCGCTTTTTTTGCAGAGCTTGGGGGGTTTTGTTACCTCTTTTCATCTTGACTCTTCCCATGGATGCAGCGACTCGACCGGTTTCTGACCCCAAGGTTAAAACAATCAAGAAAAACAAAGCAACGACCCACGCGAAGTCAGTCAAGTCCCTCAGGCCAGTCAAGAAGATTAAAAAGACTGAAAGGACTTCAAATAGGGTATTTCGAAAGAAAGCGGTTCAAATACGTTCAGTGGCTCCCGTGAAATCCGTTGCTGCGAAGTCTGCGGTAGCTTCATTTGGTTCAATGTATGGGTTAGATAAAACGGCAGACCCTCTTGATTTGAAATCCAATGTCGCTTTGGTCATCGACTCACAAACCAATGAAGTTCTGCTGAGCAAAAATTCATCAGCTGTTTTGCCTATAGCCTCTATTACTAAACTAATGACATCCTTGGTTGTGTTGGATGCGGGGCTGGACCTGCATGAAATCATGACCATTACGGAAGCAGATGTGGACACCGAAAAGCGCAGCGCATCCCGCCTTGAGGTAGGAACACAGTTAACACGTGCAGAGATGCTGCATTTAGCACTGATGTCGAGTGAGAACAGAGCTGCACATGCACTCGGGCGTTATTACCCGGGGGGGTTAACGGCATTTGTACGTGCCATGAATATACGCGCCCAGCAGCTTCAAATGCGTGATACTCATTTTGTCGAGCCCACGGGCTTGTCTAGCAAAAACCAATCCAGTGCAAATGATTTGGCCATATTGGTCAAGGCTACGAATCAAAATTCCTTGATTAGAGAATACTCCACTTCACAAGAGGCGACTGTTCCGGTGGGAAATAGGGCCCTGCAGTTTCGCAATACCAATGGCCTTGTGCGTGGGGGAACTTGGGATATTGCACTTCAAAAAACCGGATACATCGCTGAGGCAGGCCGTTGTTTGGTGATGCAAGTCAGTCTAGCTGGGCGAGAATTGGTGATGGTACTGCTCGATTCTGCTGGCAAATACTCCCGCATTGCAGATGCCGAGCGAATTCGCCGTTGGGTGACCCAGCAACTTGGCTCAACCGCCGATGTTCGTCGAGTTCGCCAACTTTGATGATGCCTTGGTGCTTCAGTCTTGCTAAGGTTCTTCTTTGCTCAACGCCAGCGAATTGATGCAGTAGCGCAGACCCGTTGGGTCTGGCCCATCCGGAAATACATGGCCCAAGTGTGCATCACATACATTGCACGTGACTTCGATGCGTTGCATGCCGTGGCTCTGATCGGCATGATAGCCGATGACGCTTGCCGGTAGGCTTTCGGTAAAACTGGGCCAACCGCTTTGGCTGTCATATCGGGTGTCGGCATTGAATAGGGGTGTTTTGCATCCAATACAAGCATAAATGCCGGGCTCAAATGAGCTGCAAAAGCTCTCATAGGCAGAACCAAAAGGGGGCTCTGTGCCTTTTTTTCTGGTGATGCGGAATTGATCGGGGGTGAGTTGTTCCTGCCAATAGGCATCATTGCGCAATAGGCGGTGTTTTGCCGGTGCATTGCCATGATAGGCATGATACAAAACGGTAGTCCAATCTGCCGCCGCCAAGCGCCAAGCCGGCCTTAACTGGTGGCAGCTATAGCCATGGGGGTAGCGCATTAAATAGTTCTGATGCTCGGGTTCAGCCTCCCAGAAAGCATCGGCCATGGCGATTTCGGTGACGATCAGGCTTGGCCATAAGCCACTGTGGTTCATGCGGTCAATCAGTGCTTCTGCAATGCGTTGTTGTTCCGGAGTGGTGAAAAAAATGGCTGAACGATAAGAGCTTCCCACATCATTGCCTTGCCGATGGTAGGTGGTGGGATCATGTATTTGGAAAAAGAATTCCAGCAAGCATTGAAATGGCAAAAGCTGGGGGTCAAAAATAACCTCAACAGCCTCGGCGTGGGTGCCATGATTTTCATAGCTTGCGTGCGGCACCTCGCCGCCGGTGTAGCCTACCCGAGTTTGAAGTACTCCTGGTAGGCGACGAATGAGATCTTGCATCCCCCAAAAACAGCCGCCGGCTAAATAACTGACTTCATGTGTTTTACTCGGCATAGATGCTAGGGATACAGGATTTCAACGAAGAGAAATGGGGCTAAGTGCTCTGTTAAGGCTAGCTTCACCTCTACCAAAAGTGGCCGGATTATAATTCTTAATGGTGTCGGTGCGGGCGGTTTTGAGCATTTGGTCAGCAATTTGTATCGGGCTGGCTTCTTTAAACTTGCTGCTGATGATGGCAGCGTAGGCGCTGAGTTGTGGTGCTGCAAATGAGGTTCCGGCTAAAGTCAGGGAAGTGGGGACTCCCACCATCAGGAATCGGCTTTGGTAGACCCGATCAGCACCAGGGTAGTTAGAGTAGCTTGCCTTTGTTGCCTGTTTATTTGTTGCAGTATCGCCATGTTGATTCAGTGAGCCTGCAAATATGACCCCAGGTAGCCCCTTGAGCGCAAAATTCAGTAAGTCATAATTGGTGCCGCCTTTTTGGTCTAAAACTGTCATATTGGCATTGTAATTGCCGGCCGCCTTCACGACAACAGCCGTACCTTGAGTCGCCATCGAAACAGAAAAGTGGCTATAGGGCTGGCCTTTGGTGCCAGGAATGGCATAGCTCATGTTGACAATATTGAATCGGCTTGGAGCAAGTTCAGGCTTGGTATCCCACTGTATTGCCTGGACTGATGATTCTGGCGCTACAGCCTTAGCAATATCGGCCACCCAGTTGCCGTGAGCTTGGGTTGTCCGTACAGTAATTTTGGAGTTAATCTTGGCGGTTATGTAGAAAGATTTGAAAGTGTCGTGAACAATCAGGTTTGCATTGGCGCCCTGGTACCCCTTTGACCAAGCTTTACCTACATCAGGATTCATCCAGGTGTATTGCCCTAAGGCTGGCCCGGAAAATCCGGAGCAGAAAAGTAGTGAGAGTATGGTTCTGTTTGCTGAGAATGCTGAAAAGACTTTCATCTATACACTCCTTTATCGTTAATTGTGGTTTAGTTCAAATATCGACTAATTTTGATATAAATTTAGTATAATTCATTGAAATTGAAAATAAATGCCAAAAACACTACTGAACTCATCAAAAATTCATTTTCTACACAAAAATTGATTAAATCGCTATATTTAACCCTATGCTGAGGTTTGCCATGATGCCATTGCGGCATCTGGAATAATCGCTGAAGTGTTCAACCTAAAAAAAGCAGTTACCCGCTAGCAAGAGGCCTAAAAACGTTATCTGGCGCGGGTTTGCGGTGATTTGGCATAATCACCCAATGGGTGAACATAAACGTAGGCAAAAAAG
>JAUMCS010000028.1:0-10158 GCA_032122355.1 Burkholderiaceae bacterium | reverse complement strand
GCTCATCACCCCCGCATACGTGCCATCAATACTTTGGTTAAATGTCACCGTGGCCGCATTGCTGATATTGCCTTGCAGTGATTCGGTACTGCCAATCAGTCCACCGGCATTCACTTGCGTGCCACCGCTGTAAGTATTCGCACCGCTCAGCGTCAAAGTACCACTACCGAGCTTTACCATCCCGCCTGTACCGCTAATTTCACCTGATACCGAACTCAACCCGTTGCTATCGATAATCAGCCCCCCCGTTATAGCAATGGCTGATATCACCGAAACACTATTGCCCGCACTCAAGGTAACCGTACCGCTCGTATTGATAGCCGAATCTGTCGTGATATTTTCACCAGCGGTCATTGTGATGTCTAACTGATACCCACCGGATGAAATGGTATTATTAATCGTAATATTGGATGCAGCATAAAATGACAAATTAGCTCTAACAGCCGTTGTTTTATTAATTGGGCTCAATATCGCTATATTTCCCGCCTGCCCACCTACAGAACCCGGCAAACCTGTTGTAATGAACACACTGGCCCCAGAATCCAGTTGCGCACTCACATCATCAGCATTGATGATCGTACTATCCATCGCGGCGACATAATCGGGTAACGATGCGCCTGCTGAGGTGGCTCCATTATTGATGACAATGTCATACGGATCAATCAGCCACAATCCGCCATCCCCCTTGGGCGCTTGCAGCTCTAGCTGCAAACCTTCAGTACTCAGGTAATGACCTGAAGTTTCCACCATACCCCCATCACCACCTAGTGGGCCAGCATTAGCCTCAATTCGCCCTAGGGCGTAAGTCTTAGAATCGCTGTTACCCACCTGACTCCACAACACCACCTTACCACCATCACCTTTTTCTGTGGCATTGGCCTCAATCACTGAACCGGCTTCTTGAATCACCGTTATGGCTTGCGCCATCTCTTGATGCTCAGGAAGAACTCTCATGGCCGTGTTGGTACCGCCTTGCCAATCACCTCCTACCAATACCTCACCCCCACCGGCTGGGCCAGACACATTGATTGAACTCCCGCTTTGCAGCCGCACACGGCCGCCTTCTAAAATGATACGTCCGCCTTTTTTAGTAATCCCTGTTGCGCTCAATTGACCGCTGTTAATCACCGCACCTTGAAGCGTATTCATGGCGCGGGCACTCAATATGATCAAGCCTTCCTCGGCCTTCACGGCCAGCTTGTTTTCCACCAAGCTCTCAATTTGGCTGGGTGTGACCAATAAATTTGTTAGTTGTTCTCGTGAATCAAACTGCAAGGTAATGGCCTCACCTGCGGCTAAAGCCACCGCACCTTGCTTAGCAACAATAACTCCCTCATTCCTTACCTCGGGGGCGAGCAAAGCCACATACCCACCTATAGCGCTATTGATTTCACCTTGATTGACTACCTTACCAGTGGATCCATCCCGCTGAAATACGGCCTTTCCCGCCATAAAATCTGCATTACCTTGGTTCATCGTGGTAGCCACCAATGCACCAACATCCAGCTTTGCAGTCGGGCTGAAATAAATACCCTGCGAATTGATGAGCGTTACCTGACCATTAGCACTGATCTTGCCAAAAACCTGTGTTGGATTGGCATTTTGAACGCGATTTAAAATGGCCGCTTGCGCATTCGGTTGATTAAATTGCACTGCTGCTGCAGCACCCACATCAAAACTTTTCCAATCAACCACGGCTCTTTGGCTGCCTTGATCAACCTTCAACACCGGTGCCGCTGTAGTTCCTTGGGTACTCCATTGCACGTTGCCAGCAGCCACCTGCCCACCGGTAGGCAGCGCATTCGAGGCGGGGGGCGCTGCCAGGGCCGTGACCGATGACACGGCCATAGCAGCAGGCAAAACAACACCTATTAAGCCAGTAGTCGATTTACTGGATTTGGTTTTACCGCGGGACTTTGCAATCTCAGCAACGGCTGTCCAAGTCCCTGTAGTATGATTGAATACAACTCTAAATATGTGGTTCATATATTTTCACAACCTGTCATAAAAACCACTTCTAAGATTCGGGGCACATGTCACCCCGAACCGCATCACCATCAATACATCAATTACAAACGTCTTCTATTTTTTAGTTTTCGCACTTAATTTTGTTTCACCCACTTTGTCTTCAGCGCCTGTGTCGGCCGCGGGCTGGGAAACCTCTTCCGGCGAAGCTGGTATAGCTGAGGCTTGCGTGGATTCCGATACCGACTGAGCACTAGCCCTACTGGCCTGAGCCAAAACCTGCACACCAATCGCGGCGGCCTCGCCAAAATGCTTCAGCACCAATGCCCGCAACTCGTCAATTTGTGAAAGCGCATAACCTAAGTCAGGAAATACAGCAGGGGCATTCAACAACCTGCCATCATCGGTCAATATCGCACCACTCACTGCAATTCCCACATCTACCGTTTGAACGGTAAACACGCCCCTGCCAGTAAACGCTTGCTCAGGCAAAGCCCCCAAAACAGTGCCTTGCGTTGGTACTTGCGCTTGTTCTTCTGTTTTAGCCATTTCGGCCACTACTGCATCACTCATGGACTTCCTTTCAAATCAGTATTAAAACATTAAAGACAAAATTTACACTTTGACCATAACAGTACCAATAATAAACATAAATCAAACCAAAGTGCAGTCTATTACTATGAATAAACGATTTATAGTATGAAATGTACAATAAACTAGGGAATCAACCTAGAAAAACTAAGCAAAAGAAGGATTATTACCGCAAGAAATTCTTCGAAATATGATAAAATCACAAGCCTCTTGGGTGATGTTTTGCATGTAATTGTTTTAAACGTTCACGCGCCACATGGGTGTAAATCGTAGTGGTACTGATATCTGCGTGCCCAAGCAGCATTTGAACCACACGCAAATCTGCTCCATGGTTGAGTAAATGTGTGGCGAAGGCATGCCGAAGCGTGTGGGGCGACAACACAACCGAAATTCCCGCTGCCTGTGCATAACGCTTAACCACTTCCCAAAACATCTGTCGGGTCATTCCTGCACCTCGCGCGGTGACGAAGAAATCTTCGCTTTGCTGGCCCTTTAATATCAGTGCTCTGGCCTGATCTTGATAACGCACCAACCAATCATAGGCCTCTTGGCCAAAAGGCACCAAGCGCTCCCGCGCACCTTTACCCACCACGTGTAAAACACCCTGGGTTAGATTTATTTGTACAGTACGCAACCCCACTAATTCAGTCACCCGCAATCCGGTTGCGTAAACCAACTCTAACATCGCTTTATCGCGCAAGCCCAGCGGCGTTTCTATATCAGGCGCCAACAGCAAGGCATCAACCTGTCGTTCCGTCAACGTTTTGGGAAAACGCTGGGGCTGCTTACCCGACACCAATTTGAGTGTGGGGTCAATGCTGAGAAGGCGCTCCCGTAATGCCCAGCGGAAAAACCGACGAAACACCACTAAGCGCCGGTTGGCACTGCTGGCCCGACCATGGGCATGCCTGTGCGACATGTAAGCTAGCAAATCAGCTTCTTGCGTCTCCAGTAAATCACGCGACCCCTCTTCTGTTTGTAACCAATGGGCCAACAAACGCAAATCGCGCTGATACGCATCCCGCGTCAGCGCGCTCAAACCATCCTCAAGCCACAGGGCATCGAGGAAGCTTGAAATCAATGCATCATTCGAGGGTGAGCTTTTGTTCACTCACCACCTTGCGATAAACAGCATATTCTGCTTTGATTTGCTCAGCAAATTCAGCTGGCGAATTCGCCACAATCAATGAACCGGTATCCTCAATGCGCTTGCGAACACTGGGGGCTTCCAACGTTTTCTTCACAGCAACATAAACCTTATCAACCACCTCTTTAGGTAAGCCCTTGGGGCCTAGGATGCCATAAAAAGCCATGCGATTAACCGGCTCCAAACCCAACTCTTTGAAAGTCGGCACTTGCGGCAATTGCGCCAAACGCTGAGGCGCAGCAACCACCACAGCATTCAAACGCCCATCTTTGATGAAAGGCAAAGCTGAAGGCAAGTTATCAAAAATCATGGGCACCTGGCCTGCCACCGTATCATTCAAAGCCGGGCCTGCGCCTCGGTAGGGAATATGCAGTACAAACACACCTGCTAAACTTTTATATAACTCCATTTGCATATGGCCAATACCACCCGTGCCTGAGCTAGAGTAGCTGTGCTTACCCGGCTGTTTTTTAAGCTCAGCCACAAACCCTTTGTAATCCTTGGCCGGGAAACTGGGGTGTACCGCAATCACATTCGGCGTAGCAGCCATGTTAATGATGGGTGTGAAATCAGCAATGGGGTCATAGGGCGTTTTGGGATTAATGGCTGGGTTGGCTGCGGTAGTAGAAACTGTAGCCACGCCTAAGGTATAGCCATCGGCAGGCGCTTTGGCAACCTCATTAGCGCCAATAATACCGCCGCCTCCGGCCTTGTTCTCCACAATCACCGTCTGGCCCAATGCTTCCCCCAACTTCTCGGCCACGATACGTGCCACTATATCCGTAGTACCCCCGGGAGCAAATGGCACAACCAACCGAACGGGTTTATTGGGATAGGCCTGCGCCAAAGCCAGCGGCGATGCCATAGCTGTACAAACAGCCAAACAAACTCCCACCACTCTACGCACAGAATCACGCTTCTTCATCTCAATCATTTGTGTAGCCTCCATTAAATCTATATTGGGCATTGCATCCCGAGTAATGCGCATTCGCTCACTCATTATCATTATCCAGCCCCAATGCCCAGTACGTATGTTCCCTCACTAAACTCGACACTATCGGCAAACGCTGCTGCAATGCAGCTTCAATGAGGCCTACTTTTTCCGGCGCATAAACTAAGGCACCTTGGGCTAGCCAAGCTCGGCGTGCATTGCCCAAGGCCACGGCCAAATTACGCTGCCAGCGCTCATACCCAATGCGCCGAATCGCTGAACCCTCGGTCTTTTGCAAGAAAGTAGCCTCATCCCAAAACCACAGCGGCAACAATTCTGCCCCTTGCCAATGGGGACGCACTTCAAAATCCGGAAGCGAACTGCGCTGGGCATACTTATTCCAAGGGCAAACCAATTGACAATCGTCACAACCATAAATTCGGTTACCAATAGCACCACGCAACTCAATAGGTATTGCACCCTCATGCTCAATCGTCAAATAAGAAATACAGCGCCGTGCATCCAAGCGATAAGGTGCCACAATGGCGCCCGTTGGGCACACGTCTATACATGCTGAACACTGACCACAATGGCTGCTAACGGGTTGTGTGGGTTGCAGCGGAATATCCACAAAAATCTCACCCAAAAAAAACATCGACCCGCCCTGACGGTTCAGCAGCAGGGTGTGTTTGCCACGCCAACCCAAACCGCTGCGCTGGGCCAACTCCACTTCGGCCACCGGCGCTGAATCGGCAAACACGCGGTAACCCAAGGGGCCCACCTTTGTTGACAGCCTTTGCACCAAATCAGCCAACCGAGCGCGCATCACCTTGTGATAATCACGCCCCCGCGCATACACCGACACCACAGCAGCATCAGGCTGGTGTAGGCGTTGCCACTCATCGCTACGCCAATCCTTCGGCGGCTCCTCCTGCAGCACCAATCGCTTTGGCAAATAATTCATACGTACCGTAATCACGCTCACCGTCCCCGGCACCAACTCCGCTGGGCGCATACGCTTCAAGCCATGTCGATGCATATAGGCCATACTGCCAGCAAAACCTGCTTCTAACCAAGCTAAAAAACCTTCTTCAGATGAAGATAAATCCACCGAAGCCACGCCAATCTGAGAAAATCCCAATTCACTAGCCCATCTTTGCAAATCGGCTTTCACTGATTGCTCAGGGGCTTCACTTTGTTCCGATACTGATAGATTATTTTCATGGTGCATCAGCCCATTTTAGAAACAAACCAAGTTCTGTGGCAATCTGAAAATGATTGTGCCCTTTGTGCGCGCGCCTTGGCCCATTGCCCTGCCATTTTAGAAGCCAGCCTTGACTTACGCGGCGCTCTAGGTGCGGGCAAAACCACCTTGGCGCGCCACCTGTTGCGCCAACTGGGCATTACCGGCACCATCAAAAGCCCTACCTATGCCATTCTAGAACCCTATACGATCGAGTTCCAAGGCGGGACAATGGCCATTTCACATTTTGATTTTTACCGTCTCCAAGACCCCCAAGAATGGGAAGACGCCGGCTTTCGTGACATCTTCGCCCAACCTGGGCTTAAGCTCTGTGAATGGACTGAAAAAGCCCACGGCCTGATACCTACGCCTGACCTCACACTTGACATTCAAGCTTTAGACCAGCCTGAACAACGCCAGGTCACCCTGCATGCGCACACCCAACGGGGGCTGGCCTTGTTAAAAGCCGCGCCTCAGGCATAAGCATCGCCCCAAGCCATGACAGCACCGCCAATACATCTCTCACGCCGCTCAGTGTTAAAACACGCCAGTGCGCAAGTATGGGGTGCTTATCTGTTATGGCATCTATCGGTACAAAAACTTCTGGCATCGCCTATTGTGGGTGTGCGCGTATGGCCGGCCAAGGAATACACGCGCGTCACTATTGAATCAGAAACACCCCTAACCGCTCAACACCAATTGATTGCCAACCCTGATAGATTGGTCATTGATATCGATGGCATAGAGCTCGATGCACACCTAAGGGAACTCATTGCTCAAGTGCAACCCAACGACCCCTACATTGCCGCTATTCGCGTGGGCCAACAAAAACAGCGTAAAACCCGCTTAGTGATTGATTTACGCCAAGCCGTTAACCCGCAAATTTTCACTCTAAACCCCGTAGCGGCCTACCGTCACCGCCTGCTATTTGACCTATACCCACCGGCAAATACAAACGCGGATCCCTTACTTGAATTTCTAGAAGCCAAAATACCACCGCCCGATTCCCTCAACGAGCTCTTGGCAAAACTTGAAAACAAAACTCTGGCTCCTCCCGCTTCATCTCCACAATCCAACCCACCCCCCAACAAGCCGGCTTCCACCCAAGCCACTCGACCATTCATTATTGCGCTTGACCCGGGCCACGGGGGAGAAGACCCAGGTGCTATAGGCCCCAATGGCCTGAAAGAAAAAGACGTGGTTTTGGCCATTGCCCAGCAACTGCAAGATCAAATCAATAACTTACCCCGTATGCGTGCGTTTTTAACCCGTGATGGTGACTACTTCGTCCCCCTGGGGCAGCGGGTACGCAAGGCCCGCCGTTTGCGTGCGGATTTATTCATCTCCATTCATGCGGATGCATTCTTTACGCCTCAGGCACGAGGGGCCTCGGTCTATGCCTTATCAGAAACAGGTGCCAGCAGCAGCACTGCCCGCTGGATGGCCAATCGTGAAAATGCGGCCGATAGCGTCGGCGGCATTCCCATTGCCAATAAAGATGCCCAAGTCATGCGCACCATGCTAGAAATGAGCACGACTGCCCAAATTAAGGACAGCCTGAAAATCGGCAACAAACTCTTGACCCAACTCAAAACGGTAGGGCGATTGCATAAACCCCAAGTCGAACAAGCTGGATTTGCGGTGCTCAAAGCCCCTGATATTCCTAGCGTGTTGGTTGAAACCGCTTTTATCTCAAACCCTGAAGAAGAAGAGCGCCTAGCCTCAGCGGCCTATCAGCAGGAATTGGTCAAGGCCTTATTTCAGGGCATACAGCAATATGCCAGCCTGAATCAAGGTGAAAATACAGTCACCAGAGGCTAGTTTAGGGTACGGATGTGCTCGCACAACCTCAAAACCACACTAAGCAGCCCGAGCCCGCCATGCCCCAACCAACGCCAACAACCCCGGCACTAAAATCAGTGCCCAGATGATTTGACTCAAATGGGCCTGCACCCAGGGCCAATTGCCAAACCAGTAGCCGGCGGTCAGCAATCCACACACCCAAATCACTGCACCCACCACATTAAAAAAACTAAAACGCTTTCTATCCATTGCGGCAACACCCGCCACAAAAGGCGCAAAAGTTCGAATAAAAGGCATAAAGCGTGCCAGGATAATAGTCATACCGCCCCATCTTTCATAAAACGCATGAGCCTGCTCGAAAGCTCGCCGGTTAAACCATCGGCTCTGCGGCCAAGCCCACACGCGCTGCCCAACGTGCCCACCAATACTAAAATTCACCTGATCGCCGGCTATTGCGGCCAACAGCAATAGCCCCATCAATAAAGGCAAACTCATATACCCGGCACCACACAAAGCACCCGCCACAAACAACAACGAATCACCAGGCAAAAAGGGCATCACCACCAAACCGGTTTCTACAAAAATGATCAAAAATAGCAAAGCATAAATCCAAGCCCCATAGGCTTGAACGAACTCTGCCAAGTGCTGATCCACGTGCAAAATAAAATCCATGAAAAAAGTCAGTATGTCCATATCGTCTATTATCCAATCGTCTGCCTACAATGGTAACTGTGCGACACTCTATTTCTGAACTTCCAGACGAACTCATTAGCCAAATCGCGGCCGGCGAGGTCGTCGAGCGCCCGGCTTCAGTTGTGCGTGAGCTCTTAGATAACGCGCTAGATGCTGGTGCCACCGACATCACCCTACGCCTGAGTGCCGGTGGAACACGCCTAATTGCTATTGAAGACAACGGCTACGGCATACCTGCGGCTGAACTGCCCTTAGCGCTGCGCCGCCATGCCACCAGCAAAATCCGCAACCTAGCCGATCTGGAAAGCGTGCGCACCATGGGCTTTCGTGGTGAAGCCTTGGCCTCCATCGCATCAGTCTCTGAACTTAGTATCACCAGCCGCACCGATCAAGATGCCCACGCGCACCGCTTGGATGCCCGCAGTGGTGAACTCCAAGCCGCTGCACGAGCGGTGGGCACCACCATCGAAGTGCGCGAGTTATTCTTTTCGACACCAGCAAGGCGTAAGTTTCTCAAAACAGATGCAACCGAACTCGCCCACTGCGTTGATGCCGTGCGCCGCCATGCTTTGGTCAGAGCGGATGTCACCTTTTCGATATGGCATGAAGGCAAGCTCAGTCACCAATGGCGCAGCTTACCCGACAGCACACCCGAGGCCGCCCTTGACAAACGTATCCAAGAAGTATTGGGGCCTGAGTTTCACCAGCAAAGCAAAACACTACAACTACAAGCGGGGCCTATTAAGTTAGTAGGCAGAGTGGGTTTACCTGAAGTTGCACGCACCCGCACCGATCTACAGCACCTCTATGTGAACGGGCGCTACGTACGCGATCGGCTCATCGCCCACGCCATACGTGCGGCCTATGAAGATGTACTCCATGGGCAACGCCAGCCTAGCTACATCCTCTACATTCATATTCCGCCCGAGCTTGTCGATGTCAACGTTCACCCCGCAAAAACGGAGGTCCGTTTTCGTGATGGTCGCGCCCTTCATCAAGCCATTCAGCATGCCGTATCAGATGTGCTGGCGGCACCTCGTGCCCACAACATTCAGCAACCGTCAGCAGCAAGCGAATGGGGCATATCCAGCCTTAGCCCAAACACCAGCACTCACGCTGCAACATCTAGCTTAGCACCCATCACCGCGCATAGGACAGCATCTTCTGTGCCCGAAGCTACCAAACTCTCGCAGCCGCCAACAGCGGCCTACACTCCGCCCAGAATTACCCCGCAACAATCTCGCCTTGCCCTTCATACGGCTCAAAGTCTTTATCAGCCACTGCATACTTTACCGACCACGGATAGCCCTAGCCCAGTTGTTACCCAAGCCGCCACTCACGCCCCCGCATCGACAGAATGGCCACTGGGGCGCGCCATAGGCCAAATCGCTGGCATTTATATTTTGGCTGAAAATCAACAAGGCCTTATCGTGGTGGATATGCATGCAGCGCATGAGCGAATTTTGTATGAAAAACTCAAACAAGCGCATGCTCAACAATCAGTCACTGCCGGGCTGGCTCGTCAAAACCTACTCATTCCCGCTACTTTCAGTGCTACCGAAACTGAAATAGCTACAGCGCAAGAACACGCTGAGCAGCTTCAACTTTGGGGGCTAGAAATATCGCCCATGGGGCCCACCTCCTTAGCCGTGCGCTCTCAGCCTGCGGCACTATCCCATACTGCGCCCATCGAACTGGCACGCAGTGTATTAGCCGAATTAACTCAATGGGGGCACAGCCGTGTGGTTGAGCGCACCCATGAAGAATGGTTGGCTACTATGGCTT
>JAUMCS010000027.1:0-2561 GCA_032122355.1 Burkholderiaceae bacterium | reverse complement strand
TCTCCGTTACCGGCGTAAGCGGATCTGGTAAATCTACCTTTGTTAATGACATTCTCTATACAACTCTTGCAAACAAATTAAATGGAGCTCGCTTAGTACCAGGTCGCCATCGCACCGTCCCACGGACGGTACTTGTACGTCTTGGTGACCTGGACCTCCTCCTCCTCGGCAGCGATGCGTTCCCGCAAGAACTTCACGGCTCCCGCCATCGACATGTTCACCGGGAGGACGAGGCGGTCTCCCTCGTTCACGATGTGGTCATCGTCGAACTGAGAGCCGCCGAGTCGGGCGAGCGTGTCGAGCATCTTCTTCTGCTCGGGGGAGACCTCTACCTTGCGGCGGTTGCGGGTCAGGGGCGGCAGGTCCTGCAGTACATCGCGCTTCCTGATGTAGATCGAGGGCTGCATCCAGTGCTGCACAAGCTGTGCAGCCTCTGGTTTGGGCACCCACTTGAACTTGGTCAACTGCCGCATAACGGCGTCTTTCCATGCTCCCTCAGAGTATGCGAACGCCTCGTTCATCAAGAGCTTGCACTGGCCATAGGCATCTGTCGGGGCCTGCGCCGTTGGCGTGCCGGTCAGGGCCCACACCCACTCAGCATGCTTGGCCAGCGCGGCGTTGAACTTCCAGCGCCGGTTGATGTTCTTGAGCATGGTGGACTCGTCGAACACGATCAAGTCGTATTTGTTGGCAGCCAACTCGTCATAGACGATCTCGACACCGTCGTAGTTGATGATGGCGATGTCGTGCGGTTGCTTGGCCAGTTGCTTGCGTTTGGCCGCGCTGCCGTGCAGCACCACGTACTTGCCGTGTGGCATGGCGTTGCGGAACTCCTTAGCCCAAGTGTCTTCAAGCAGCGAGAGGGGTGCCACGATCAACACCTTCTTGATGCGGCCGATGGACTTGAGGTAGTCGAAGGCCCACACCACGCTGACGGTTTTACCTGTGCCCGGGTCCGCCAAGCAGAAGAACCGCTTGTGTGTGGACATGAGCCCAGCCATGCGGTATTGATGGGGGAACGGGGAAAATGAAGCATTCCAGTGATACTGTGTAAGTATTGGAGGAAAATGCGGCGCACGCATGTCCGCTAATATCTCAGCAAACTGTTGGCTTATAGCCACTTCAACTATTGGCCCTTTTTCACATACACCCACCAGAGTTGCACCAGGCACTGCCTTTAAGACCGATGAGGCTTTCTCAGTAATAACATGAACAAAACCTGGTTTGTTCTTCAATAAGAAAACTTTTTGAGTCTCCACAATCGGTCCGTCTACTCTTCCCGTCATAAAGTAATTTTTTAAATTTTATTTAAAGACCAACTTTATTTGAAATTAATTATCCAATTTTGGACGAAAACACACTACCGACGGCCATTACTGTGCCACGAAAAAATAAAGTTAACTTATCTTTACACCCCATATCGGCGTAATACAACATTTCCGTTGAGTGCTTTGCCCAGATTTGCTTAACTCCTTTAGCTTTTAAAATATTATTTATTTTTTGTCTCGCAGTAAAAAAATCAACCTCACGCTGCCATATAGCTACTAGGTATTCCGCGTCCAAAATACTTAAACTTTCAATTTTTAAAATATCTTCAACAGCAGGAGCGATTCGACTCATAATGATCGGAAGCTCCAAAATTCTAGATTTTTCCATTTGACTAGTAGTAGGCGATATATTTGCATTGAGTGAATTTAATTGCTTTTGCACCTCGGATGCAAATAATTCATCGTTTGTGCTGTTGAGCATTCGAGATAAAACTTCTTTAATATGTGACTTTTGCTTGATGTCATCGGTCCCCTTTGCCTTGGCAACAAGCATTGCCACGAGCAATCGATCAGGGGATATTTTCATTGATGTATTCATTTGTATCAATTTTAAGCTCATTGACCTTTTGCATCAAGTCACGAATTCACTCTATAGATCACTAAAACATCGCTTCCAAACTGCCCAGCTCATATCCGTCACGAGAAGCGCCCCGATCTTGAGCTTCTACCCATACGGCACTCAAAGGACCGCGCCGAACCCGTTGGGCCCCGTGACCGTTGGTGACTTGGCAAAGTGTCTTCGGTCCCGGGTCAACCGGCAGTACTTCTCTCATGACAAAAATGTGAAAGGCCAACATGACCTGAAGTGGAGTTTCATGGATGCTTTTTTGGGGCCTTGCCGTAAGCCCAGCCACCGATTTTTTGCGCCCGCTTGAACAGGCCCGCGTATCGCTTACCTCTCCATCCGTGCTGTTGATTTGGTCAGTTCGATCCCTCCGCTCAAGGTCATCAGCTCCACTCTGTTCACCGAAGCGCCCCTGCCATAATCCCCCCTCACCAGCGCACCAAGCGCTTCCCCTCAACAGCCTCTGGATCTACACCATGAACCGCTGCACTCTGGCCCCTCGCGGGCGTGCGTTGCTTTGCCTTGACTTCATCACCTCCGTTGAATCCGTGGAGGCCGCATGAGCAAGAAGGTCTTCATCAAAACCTTTGGCTGCCAGATGAACGAGTACGACTCGGACAAGATGGCCGATGTGCTGGGCGCGGCCCAAGGCTATGAGCCCACGCAAG